>QILJ01000056.1 GCA_003233295.1 Ignavibacteria bacterium
TTCCACATAAATTATTTCTTTACAAAGAGCGAGATCACTCTCTTCATTTGATGCTATAACGATCAGTTTGTTTTTAGATTCTCTCTCGATTATTTCATAAACCTTATCTTTTCCCTCAATATCAAGATTAGAAGTAGGTTCGTCAAGGATCAACAATTCAGGAGAATGGATCAGCGAAAAAATAAATTTCATTCGTTGTTTCATTCCCGATGAGTAGGCTTTAAGAAGATCGTTTCTTCTTCCGTATAATGAAAGATCATTAAGCAGAGTTTTAATTTTCTCATTGTCTATTTCAATACCGCGAATTTTCAGAAAGTGCGTTAAATTTTCTTCTGCGGTAAACTCATCATATAATACTAAGTAAGGTGAAACAAAGCCGAGATGATCATGAAGTTTTTCCATTGGCACTTCTTTATCTTCAAACTTGTGTATTACTTTCCCGGATGTTGGGGATAAAAGTCCGGCGATGATCTTTGCAAGTGTAGATTTCCCGGAGCCGTTACTCCCGGCTAAACCATAAACAGAACCGGAGTTAAATTCGGCATTAATATTTCTAAAGATCAATCTCCGGCTGAAAGATTTTGTTAAATCTTGTAATATGAAAGAATAATTAGTCATTAATGATTGCTAATTTCCCTTTGAGTATTTGTCCGTCACTATCGGTTACATAAATATAAATACCGCTTGGAAGTGTATTCCCGTTATTATCCAAACCACTCCATTTTACCATTCTTCTACCGCTTTTGTTCACTTCAAGTTGTGCATCGTAAACCAAGTTCATACTGATGGTGTAAATATATAAATTTGCATAATCTGACAAACTGTTTTTTACAGGAACAGCAAGCGAAATATCCGAGTGTTTATAATAACTGTAGGGCTGAGGATAAACGTGGTCAAGTTCACCGCGCGGGATGGAACTTCCTTCCACAACTTGATCATTTAAAATATCTATTTCTGTTAGATAGTTTTGATTGTCGCCGGTAATTTTCGAATAATATTCATTTACAATATGACTACTGCCCTCTTCTGGATTTGTCATTAAGCTGTAGGTATAGTCAATAGATGGATAAGGATCCTTAGCGGCGCTGTTCACATCACCGTTTGTAACTATGCTTACCAATGTGTCGTTAATCCCGGAATAACCCAGATCGAATATTAAATAATTATTGGCTATCGGCTGTATGTTCAAACTATAAGTCTTCTTTGGAGGGAAATATTCATAATTTGCAAGCGGTCTAATAAGCGGATAATTTCCTGCCTCGCTAAAATATTTTCCTTCTTGTGCTCGGTTACCTGTAAAATAACACCAAGCGCCAAAATCATTAAAGCTGCTTTTGATATCAAGACCGTTTCCAGAAAGAGCAAGGCTGAGTGCTTCAATTGCTGTTCGGGTATGATTTCTCATTATTTCCCAACTTTTCTTAATTATATCAAAACCTTTTTTAGGATCATTCCCTTCTTGCCCAAATTTTTCTTTTAGATAAATATTCCAGATCACCCTGTCGTAGCCTGTATTTCCAACATTATATGTGAATCTCCTATCGGGATGTTTAAAATAAGTCGGTAGATAGTTATAGTAATCATTTATACTGTTGTACACAAACTCTTCCATTGAAGTTGAAGTTAGCTCAAAATAATATTCATCCCCGCTGAGCGGAGGGCGGTAAGAACCAACTTGAATCGCATGATGAAATTCATGCGCGGCGGTAACCCTAACTCCATTAATCCCCGGAGTGGGAACATCCATCTTATTATCAATTACCATGAAGCTTTTGTATTTGTCATCAGCAGTTCGTTTTTCATAATCCGTGTAACCGTAATAACCGGTTCCAAGATTGGTAATATAAACATCAAATAAATCATCGCCGCCGTCTCCTTCATCATCCGGTGGCTGTTCATACCCAAGATAGTTGATTTCAAAGTTGTATGAGGAATCAAAAGCGATCACTAGAGAATCTATGCTAAGCTGAATATTGTTCTTTTCGTTAGGGAAATAATCAGGTGCATGAGTTCCAGTTGTATCAAAGTGAATACGAAAGAAACCGGAAGATGATACAACGCTTGTTTGTCTTTCCGGTCTGCTTAAAATATTCATAATTACTTTTTGCTGGCTTGTTGTGAATCGGTTGAAGTTTGCTTTAACTTCAGATACAATACTGAATCCGCATTTTTCTTTAGACGGCTCGGTTGTTGACGTAATGTTAATGTTGCTTCCGGAGGATTTATTTCCTAATGTCAGAACTGAATTGTAAAGCTCCTCCAATGACTGAGCAAATAAATTTGTCCAAATTAATAGAACAACAATTAACATTTTCATTTTATTTATCTCTTAATTGGAGTCTTTTTTCTCTTCTGGTCAGGGCATCATCAAAACGTCTCTTTTCATCGTCGGATTCCGGGATAATTTCCGGGGCTTTAACAGGTTTTTCGTTGTTATCCAAACCGACAAAAGTTAAGTAAGCAGAATTTGTGTGACGCTGAATGCCTTTAGTATGGTTTTCGGCAACGACCTTAACCCCAACTTCCATTGATGTATTGAATACTCTATTCACCGAAGCTTTTATTGTTACAACATCGCCAAGTTTGATCGGATGCAGAAAATTAATTCTATCCACTGAGGCTGTTACACAAATACGCTGTGCATGTTTAGAAGAAGCAAGAGCGGCACAAATATCAATCCAGTGCATCAACTGTCCGCCAAGCAAATTGCCCAATTGATTTGTATGATGGGGCAACACTAGTTCTGTCATTGTGATTATGGAATCTTTAACTTTTTTCATCGGCACCGGTTATCGCTTAAATGCCATCTCGTCATGAATTTCGCGGACCTCATCCGCATCTTCTGCATCGGGATATTTATCGAGATAAATATTTATGGTATCAAAAGCCTTAGAAAATCTCTCTTTATCCAGAAGGATATGAATTTTTCTATATAACGCTTTGGGTGCAAATTCAGTATCGTGGTATGTTTCATATACTCTTGTGTAATAATCCATAGCCGCATTGTAGTATTCCATTTTTTCATAAATGCGGGCAGAATTGAATTTCTTTTCGGCAAGTTTTAAATTCAGTTCAAATATCTTTCTTTCCGCTTCTTCAACTTTTGGATCAATGGGGAAGAACTCAATAAAAGACTGAAATTCCGCTATAGCTTTTTTTGTATAAGTTTGATCTAATGGATAGGGAGGAGAAAGCTGGTAGTAAGACTCTGCCAACATGAACTGAGACATTGACACAAACTCACTGCCTCGGATGTCTCTGATCAACTTACTGAATTCATAAGCAGCTAAAAGATATTGCCCGTCTTGATAATAAGACATCCCCAAATAATACTGTGCATCATCTGTAATAGTACTGCCGGGATATTGAAGAACTAAAGATTGAAATTCTTTCTGACTATATTGATAATCTTCGTCATTATACAACTCCATAGCATAAGCCAAACCCTCTTCGGGGCTCATCATCGAAATATCTTTGCTTCCTGAACATCCGAAAAGTATTATACCGATAAGTAAAACGGCAATAATTTGTTTCATTAAAACTTGTTCCATGTAATAAAAAATCAAAAACAAATTTAATCAAATTTGATAACTCATCAAACTTTAAGCAAGTACTAAAATTTATCATATTCAAGAATATAATTGCAGTAAATACCAATTTTTATCCTAGCAGCGAAATATCCGATATTTATTTCCCCTCTTTAATTTTAAGTTAAATATATTTGCTTCATAAAATATTATATAAAAATTTTGAAGGGAGAGGAAAATGTCGGTTGATTTGAAGAAGAGAAATTTTCTTAAGCTTTTAGATTTCACAAAAGAAGAATTGAATTATTTATTAGAACTATCAAGAGACTTAAAATCTGCAAAATATTTGGGACAGGAAGAAAAGAAATTAGTCGGTAAGAATATTGCATTGATATTTGAAAAATCATCCACAAGAACAAGATGCGCGTTTGAAGTTGCCGCTCTTGATCAAGGAGCGCATGTAACATATTTAGGTCCAAGCGGAACACAGATCGGTTATAAAGAATCGATGAAAGATACTGCCCGGGTTTTGGGCGGAATGTATGACGGAATTGAGTACAGAGGATCCGGACAAGAAAAAGTTGAAGAGTTGGGAAAACACGCTGGTGTTCCTGTCTGGAACGGTCTGACAAATGAATTTCATCCAACCCAGGTTTTAGCAGATTTTTTAACGATGGAAGAACACAGCGGCAAACCGCTCAATGAAGCCGCATACTGTTATCTAGGCGATGCAAGATACAACATGGGAAATTCTCTTTTGGTCGGCGGGGCAATGATGGGTATGG
>QILJ01000038.1 GCA_003233295.1 Ignavibacteria bacterium
GGTGATATACCGTATTATCGCAGCTTATTAAAAAAACAAGAAGAGTAAAACTCAATAGTTTCTTCATTAAATTTTCTCTTTTTGCAGTAAATATATAATTTGTATTTAAGTTCAATATTATTCCCCAATAAAAAGTAATTTTGAATTGTTTCCGTAGTAAATGTAGAGTTTATTTTGAGTAATTTGATAAGATTTTGCTTTATACAAGGCTTCGATATATTTATCATCCATAGATGCTTCACCACAATACACTTTTGTAGTAGCAATACTATCTATTGTAATATAATTTGATTTTAATTTATAATAACCAGATATCTCATTACAATCGTTCATTCCATTCAAAGTATTATCATCATCAAATTTAATATTATAAGTTTGATCTTTCGGTGGAATAATGACCCCGCTATTAGTTTCAAATAGTTCTAATTTCCACAAAGTATTTATCAATTCTTTTGTTTCTGGCTCTGTAGAACATGTAGCAACAAAAACCAAAATAATCAATAACAAAAAGTTGCTTGGTTTTATCATACTTTAGGTTCTCAAAATCGTTAGTATATTATATGTTTTTATCTTCCAATTCATATTTTAATAATTCATTTTATATCAAATTTATAAATTGTTGTCGTTGAATAAACTTCACCGGGTGCCAAGACTGTCGAAGGGAAATTAGGCTGATTCGGTGAATCGGGATAATGCTCGGTTTCTAAACAGAATCCTGTACGATATTGATAAGGAACATTTCCCTTACCTATATTCGTTCCGTCAAGATAATTTCCAACATAAAATTGCACTGCAGGCTGATCGGTATAAACTTCCATCAACCGTCCGCTCTGTTCTTCGTAAACCGTTGCCTGGAGTTTAACTTTACCATCGTAATTCTCAAATACCATGCAGTGATCATAACCAATACCGTTTTTCAATTGCTGATTATCATCATTGATATCCTTACCGATCTTTTTCGGGGTTGTAAAATCAAAAGGTGTTCCGGCAACTGACTCAATCGTACCAAGCGGTATTGCTGTTGAATCGATAGGGACATATCTATCGGCATCAAGCCATAGTTCATGATCTAGAATTTTGTTTTTAAAATCTGCTGTCAAATTAAAGTAACTGTGATTGGTAAGATTCAATACTGTCTTTTTATCTGTCGCTGCATGATATTCAATTTTTAAGGCATCATCATCAGTCAAAGTATATGTTACTGTTACTTTCAAATTGCCCGGATATCCTTCCTCTCCATCTTTACTGAGATATTCCAGTTTTAACGATACTGCACTATCACTCTTTATCGGAGTTGCATCCCAAACGACTTTATCAAATCCTTTAATACCGCCATGCAGATGATTTTTCCCGTCATTCTGTGCCAGGGTATATTCAACTCCATCCAAAGTGAATTTACCATTTGCAATACGATTGCCATAACGCCCAACTATAGCACCGAAATACGGAGTTGCTTCAATATAACTCTCCAAACTATCATATCCAAGAACCACATCTTCATACTTCCCATTTTTGTCGGGGGCAGTCAACGACTGAATAATTCCACCGTAATTTGTAATGCGAACTGTCATACCCTTGTTGTTCGTAAGTGTATAAATATCAACCGGTTCACCATCAGTTATCTTTCCATAAGGTTCTTTAATAATATTCATTTTAACTTCCTTTTCATTTTTTGAATTACAAGAGTTAATGATTGACAATAGAATAATCATTAACAAAAATATTTTGAATGCATTCATATTATTTTACTCATCCGTCTTTAATAGAACACTGATAAAACTGATCTGACAGATCAGAACCGATCACTTAAATTAAGTATTGGTTCCAATTCATTTGATCCGTTCCATCCAAGTGCAATTGAATTAATTATCCTTTTATTATGATTTACTGTTTCACCCAATCCTCATCAAAGACAACATATTTGATCGATTTCCTATCACCAGTATAAAAATAGGAATAAGTCATATGTATCTTACCGTCTCTAGCTTGAATTACAGAGGGATAAGAATAACTTCTTCCCTTTCGATTTTCAAGTTTCTTCTTCCACTTCCAAGTTTTTCCCTCGTTGTCGGAAACTGCAACTGCAATGCTGTATCGTCCATCGTCAACATCATTATATGCCAATAGCCAATCACCGTTTTTCAACTTTAATACTTCAATGCTTGCACCGGGATTCGGGATATCAGACTTAACTGCATAAGTCCACGAATAGCCTTCATCATCGGAATGACTCAGCATTATTCTTTCCGGTTCGTCTCCGTCGTCTCTCATGTAAGCATCTATCGAGCCGTCATTCCGTACGATCAGACTCGGCTGATTCAAACCTCTGCCGACTATCGGCAAACTGGATTTCCACGTCTCGCCGTCATCTTCTGATATTGCGATCAATCCGAAGTTAAATCCATCAGAGTAGAGAGGCAGCAGAATTTTCCCATTTTGTAAAATAGTCGGATGTGTTCTTGTCATCCAGCCGGTTTCTCTTTTCTTCGGATCTTTTGCTGCTTCGATCAGCATCTCCTCGTAGGGCAAAGCATACTCAGCCCAGGCAAGATCTTCCCTGCCGTATTTTTTGAATTGTTCTGCAACTCTCTTCTCAAATTCTGCACCAGGTTTCATCAGAATCACATCCTGCCATTCCCAATTTGGAGCGCCTTCATTGTTATAATCGGTTGTAGTCCTTACTTTAAGAATCGACTGTTCCCAGCGATTTGCCCTTACAACAATCCAGACTAAAAACAATTTACCGCTGTTGTTGAGGAACATCATCGGGTTGCAGTCCGGCTCACCAGGTGAATCAGCCATTAAGAACGGTTCACTCCATTTCGTCTCACCCTTCTTAAGTCTAGCACCATTTACCACTACATCGTTAGCTGTTCTTTCGCCGCTTCCTTGAAACCAGCATACTAGGAAATCACCGTTCGACAATTCCACAACACTGCTTGAATGTACATGCTGTCCCTGAAGCGGAAAGATCAGCATACTGTCAACTTTGCTCTGACCTAGTACAAAATTCATTGAAATCAAAATTACAATCGATATTAATTTTTTCATCATACTTTCCTATAAATAATTGAATTTATTTTTTTATCCACGCTTCATTGAAAGAAACATGCTTGATCGATTTTCTATTTCCCTTTAAGAAATATGAATAAGTTAAATGAATTTTTCCATCCTTAGATTGAATAACAGAAGGATAATGAAAACTTTCACCCTTCGAATATTCCAAGTTCTTTTTCCATTTCCATGTAGCTCCTTCATCATCCGATAAAGCGGCAGCAAGGCTGTATCGTCCATCATCAACATCGTTATAGATCAGAAGCCAGTTCCCGCTTTTAAGTTTAATTGCTTCAATACTAGCGCCGGGATTAGGAATATCAGAATCTTTTGCAAAGCTCCACGAGTTTCCTTCATCCGAAGATTCAGCCATCATTATTCTGCCCGGTTCATCACCGCTGTCGCGCATGAAGGTAACAATTGTTCCGTCATTTTTCAATACAAAACTAGGCTGGATATTTCCCTTGCCGACTATGGGTAAACTGCCATGCCAATTATTTCCATCGTCTTCCGAAATAGCAACGATTGAGATGTTGTAACCATCAGAATATAAAGGCAAAAGAATTTTACCATTCTCTAAAATCAGCGGATGAATTCTTGTCATCCAGCCGGTCTCTCTTTTCTTGGGATCCTTTGCTGCATCAATGATCATCATCTCGTATAGCGGAGCATATTCTGACCAAGCCATTTCCGGACCTTCGTTCTCTTTGAATTTTGTCTCTATCTCTTTTTCAAATTCTTTGCCGGGTTTAAGCAGAATTATATCCTGCCAATTCCAATTAGGTACTCCGTCATTTTCATAGTCTATTGATGTACGGTATTTCAGCAGTGATGTCTCCCATCTGTTTGCTTGAACAACTACCCATGCAAGGAAAAGTTTGTTCTCCTTATTGAGAAACAATACCGGGTTGCAGTCAGGCTGTCCGGGAGAGTCAGCCATAATAAAAACATCGCTCCATTTATTCTCACCTCTTTTTAATCGAGCGCCTTTTACCGCGACATCATTTGCATTCCGTTCCCCGCTCCCTTGAAACCAGCATGCAAGCAAATCGCCATTCGGTAGTTCAACAATACTGCTGCCGTGAACATGCTGTCCTTGCAGAGGAAATATTAATTCACCGGTAAGACCTTTCTGGGCAAATAAACTTATCGCTGATAAAGTTAAAATGATCGTAATAAATTTTCTTTTCATTTATAAATCCTCTAGTATCTATTTCAAAAGTAAAAGTTTTTTTGTTTCAATATAATGTCCGGTAAAAATATGTTCCGCTCGGAAGATCAGATGCATCGAAAATAACTTCATAATTACCTGGCTGCTGCTCTTTATTTACAAGTGTGGCTACTTCACGCCCGAGAACATCGTAAACTTTAAGTGTCACATTGTAGAGCGATTCGCTGAATCGCTCTTTGTTTTTGAGCAAAACAGCGTTTCGCTCTACAGTAGCAGCCTGTCCGATTGAATATTTTATAATTGTATTTGGGTTAAACGGATTTGGATAATTCTGGAACAACTCAAACCCAATTTCATCTTTCGAAATATCTTCTTCAACATTAGTTGCTTCATCTGCAATGAGACTAAGATCACGAATTTTCATATCGGCTATATTCATACCGGGAAGTTCCCATCCCATATTCATCCCACCGAGTTTATAATCGGCTATATCTTGCGAAGCGGATAGATACCCGCGCTGCCAGGCTTCATTCAAAGCTTTTATTGCATAGGGATAGAGATCGACATTAATGTTCACCCATTCATTCGTATGAGTACTTTTTGTCGCAACACTATCATAGGCAATGGAATAGATCAATGTCTGTGTGCCGTCATCATGGTTGATATATTCTGGAGGACTTTCATTTCTATCATCATAAACTTGAACACCCAGCCAAATATAGTCTTTGCCGTATCCAGGTGAACTTGGATTCAAATTCTGCACAGTAAAATAGATCAGAAGAAATTGTGCTGCATGAATATTTGCATCATATCCGTCTTGAATAATTGTTGAGTCATTTTCAAGTTTTGCTTCGACATGGAAATCAAGTTTAGCAAGCTTATCCAATGAAGGACAACCCGGACCGGCATT
>QILJ01000137.1 GCA_003233295.1 Ignavibacteria bacterium
AAATACCGCAGATACCCCTTGCAGAAAGAATCAGACCCAAGTCGCTTGATGAATTTTTCGGGCAGAAAGACCTCGTAGGTGAAGGCAAACCTATCAGAAAAATGATTGAGAATGATACTCTAAGTTCAATAATATTTTGGGGACCGCCCGGAACAGGAAAAACAACATTAGCCCGTATAATTTCAGAAACAACTTCATCGGAATTTTTTCAGCTGAATGCCGTTTCATCAGGGGTTAAAGATGTTCGGGAAGTTATTAAGATCGCCAAGCAGAATCAATTATATAATAAGAGAACGATATTATTTATTGATGAGATTCATCGCTTCAATAAATCGCAGCAGGATGCTCTGCTTCACAGTGTGGAATCTGGTGAGATAATCCTTATCGGCGCTACTACCGAAAATCCATCTTTCGAAGTAATACCGGCTTTACGGTCAAGGGCAAGAGTTTATATATTAAAAGAGCTATCCGCTTCGGATTTGAAGGAGATAATAAAAACTGCTATCACTAATGATCCGTTTCTTAAATCGTTCAATATTAAAAGTATCGATGAGGATTTTCTAATATACTTAAGCGGCGGCGATTCAAGAATTATGCTGAACATTCTTGAAGATGCAGTCCTTCACGAAAAAGATCAAGATGAGATTGTAATTACAAAAGATCTTTTGGAAAGTCTTATTCAGCAGAAGAATGTTGTGTATGATAAATCCGGTGAAGAACATTATAACATTATCTCCGCTTTCATTAAGAGTATTAGAGGCAGTGACCCCGACGCGGCATTGTACTGGATGGCTCGTATGCTGGAAGGGGGAGAGGATCCGTTATTTATCGCAAGACGAATGGTAGTATTGGCTTCTGAAGATATCGGCAATGCATCGCCTAATGCTTTGGTTCTTGCCGAAGCGACTTTCAGTGCCGTTCATAAAATCGGTATGCCCGAAGCTCGTATCATTTTATCCCAGTGTGCAACTTACCTGGCTTCAGCGCCTAAGAGCAATGCCTCCTACACAGCAATAACAAAGGCACAGCAGGCAGTTAGGGATAATCCTCTTTACCATGTGCCTGTTCATCTTCGCAATGCACCGACAAATTTGATGAAAGCAATCGGTTACGGAAAAGAGTATAAATATCCACATGATCATAAGGATAATTTTATAGAACAATCATATCTACCGAAAGATATGAAGGATAACCAGTTTTATTTTCCAACCGATAATGGTCATGAAAAGGGGATCAAGGAAAGATTGAAAAAATTATGGGGCAAGTTTAAGAAATATTAAGCAGAATCAAATAACTCTGAACATTTTTCCCGGAAGCTGCTGAATTACACCTTTGAATTCCAATGACAAAAGATTTACCAAACATTCCGAAGTGGAAATAGAAGTTTCATTAGCAATTAGATCTATATGTTTTGGAGTTGAATTCAAACAGTCGAATATTTTTTCTTCGAACAAACTAAGATCAATTTTCGGCTTCGGTATATTCTTTCCAACAATGGGCTGAATTTTCAAATTCAGTTCAAGCAAAATATCATCTGGATTTATTACAAGTTTTGCTTCATTCCTCTGGATCAGAATATTTGTCCCTTCACTTTCGGGTATGGTCAAGTTGCCTGGGATTGCAAAGACTTCTCTGTTCTGATCCATCGCGTAATTAGCGGTCTGCATTGCTCCTCCGTTCTTTTTCGATTCGACCACAAGAGTGCCGAGTGAAATACCGGAGATGATCCTGTTCCTTCTAGGGAAATTCTGAGCATCGGGTTTAGTTCCTAATTCAAATTCACTAATCACGGCTCCGTGCTGGGTTATATCGTTGAACAATGCTCTATTCTCAGGTGGATAAACAACATCCAGGCCTGAACCGATAACAGCTATAGTTTTTCCTCCAGCTTTAATAGCCGAGCGATGTGCAATTGAATCAATTCCTCTAGCCAACCCGCTTACAATAGTAACATTTTGTTCTGCCAACTCTTTCGCAAATTTTGCAGCAGTTGATTTTCCATAATCAGTTGGTTTACGTGTCCCCACTATGGCAATATTGTGAAGGTCTGATTCTTGCAAGTTGCCGATCGTGTATAAGATCAAAGGGGGGAAATAAATATTCCTCAATATCTTCGGGTATGAATCATCCCAGTAAGTTATTATCCGGGCATTTATTTTTTCTAATCTGTTAACTTCATCTTCAAGAGAAGCTGATAGAAATTGAAGATTTTTCTGCGAGTTAACAATTCGGGAAGCAAGATTTGAATTAAACGAATTGATCTTTTCAAAATCAATTCTATCTGCCGAGTATATTTTATCTATTGATTCGAAGTGTTGTAGCAACTTGATTATTCTTATAGGTCCAATGCCCTCAATAGAAAGCAGGTTGCGAAGCTTGAGAAAATTTTGGAATTCTTGATCAGTCACATCTATTATATTTTATTCTTCATTGATATCAATATTATCAACAATTGCAATAATCACTGTGTTAACGGGTGCATCGCCGTTTCCTAAAATTTGTTTTACAGCATCACCCTCTCTGGCAACAATAACCGTATCACCAATTCCCGCATCAATAAGATCTATAGCCAGAGCATCTTTATTATTAATGAACTCACCCTCAAAGTTGACCTCTTTAACTAAAAGTAATTTGTGTCCCTTCAGACTTTTGTTCTTTTGAGTGGACACTACATTCCCAATTACTTTAGCCAGGATCATTCGATCTATGATTTATTTACAGATTTCTTTTTATAAAAAATTGATAAAGGAATAATAACCAGATATGCGATCAATAGTACGATAGGGGATAAGTTTAAAGCAATAGGATTATCCCACGGAGTAAGGGACATTAACCAATAACCGATAATTAATAATACAATACCTATTGAAAGAAAAATAATATTCTCTTTACTCCAGTAATCCTTAAAGGGTGAAACAAATTTGTTTTTATTAGACTTTGCTTTCTTTCTTATTTTGCTCATTTTGAACTCACATTACAAATAAATAAAAAAGCCCAGTGTTGGGGGGGAACACTGGGCAGGAACACTATTCAAAAAATTAAAGCATCTTTTAAACAGTGATAGTCAAATATAATCCATGTTAAAGAGTTTGTCAAGCACAATTATTTCTGAATTTGATAAACTATCTTTCTAATTGTATCAAACTGTAAGTATGGATATTCGTCCCGCAACTTATCAATAGCGATAGTAGCACTTATCTTATCCTCCCGCATTTTTTTAAACCGACGTTTAATTTGATAATCACGAACTGATTTTTCATTTATTAAGCCTCGGCTATTCAATATTTCATATACGTTGTCACTAATTAAATCGGCCAATGGATTATTTCCCAAAGGATATTCTATTTGAGAATTCATCTAGTACCTCATCTGTTGTTATTGGTAAATTAATATATAATACCTAGAAAAACATCGTATCAATAAATCAATTATCAATGACAATAATTGCTATTGATGAATTCAGCTGAGTTTTTTATACACTACTTTTTTATTTAAGTTCCTGAATAATGAAAAAAGGTTGTCCCTATTGGTGCAGATCAGTTATTATTTTGCTTTGAAACAAAAAATAAATTAAGATGTATATTAATAGATGGGATTTAATTGTTTTGAAAATGCTGCAAAAAAGCACTATGCACAGCAAGTCAGTGAAAAGATAAAACAAAACAATAAATATTTTCAAAATATATTTGACATAATGGATTAATAGTATTAACTTTCTTGCTCTGATTTTTTCAGATATGTTGATTTATGTAATGATTTTACGATGAAAAAGTGAAATTCACCGATTTTATGACTTGACAAAGAAATAAAATACAGGTAAATTTCATGTCCGATTGAAATTATGTTCTTAAACAGAGTGAATGACTAAAGCAAAGCTTTAGTAAATGACAAAAATGATTACGCACAAATTTAAATGTTAATTTACAACGGAGAGTTTGATCCTGGCTCAGGACGAACGCTGGCGGCGTGCTTAACACATGCAAGTCAAGGAGAAAGTCCCGCTTGCGGGATAAGTAAACTGGCGCACGGGTGAGTAATATATAAGTAATCTACCTATGGGTTTGGGATAACTTCGAGAAATCGGGGCTAATACCGAATAATGCAGCAGCACCGCATGGTGATGTTGTTAAAGTGATTTATTACGCCTGTAGATGAGCTTGTATCCGATTAGTTTGTTGGTAAGGTAATGGCTTACCAAGACTACGATCGGTAGCTGGTCTGAGAGGATGATCAGCCACACTGGAACTGAGACACGGTCCAGACTCCTACGGGAGGCAGCAGTGAGGAATATTGGGCAATG
>QILJ01000192.1 GCA_003233295.1 Ignavibacteria bacterium
AATCTAGTGCATTTAAGCTAAAAATCCTATATTGACCTGAAATATACGATTTAGTCGATTATTTGAGTTCTATATCGGGATTTGGGCATTAAGTAAATATACCAGATGGGTCAAGCCAACAAATTTGTTAATTAAAATCATTAATTCATGAGTTCTTGTAATCAATTAAATTGTTTTTTTTGACAGCAATAAATAACAATTATTTAAATCCTTGAGTTGGTCATGATTAATGGTTTTAAGGTTAGACTTATCTACCAAATAAAAATTGAAACCAAAATCCAATAAGTATTTCGCGAAAGCGCCAACTTCCATATGTTTTTCAATGAATTTAGGATAGAACTCTAATAGAATTTTTAAGTCTGGTGATCTTTTAATCAATCCTTCCATACCTTTTATAACACTGACCTCACTTCCTTCAGCATCAATCTTGATGAAATCAATTTGCTGAACATCTTTCAGCATTACATCAAGCGTACTCAATTTAATAGTTACCTCAGTGAAAGACTCTTTTTCTAGCCTTGCATTAGGAATGAACAAAGAACCACCTCCAAAATCACCCTCTTTAAAATTAAAAGTGGCTTCTCCGATGTAGTCTGAAACTCCGTATTCAAAAATATTACCATCATCAGGCTTTAAAAATCCATTGGCTTTCATTGACATTTTTAATAACTGAAAAGGTCTTGGACTAGGCTCAAATGAAAACACTTTGCCATGACTACCAACTAAAGCACCACCAAGCACACTGTAATATCCAAAATTTGCACCCACATCAACAAAAGTATCTCCAGGTTTAACAATCCGCTTTACTAAGTCAGTATAATGTTGTTCCCAAACACCAGTTACCATAATGTGCTGAGCGACTCCAATATCTCTTGAGTCAACATACAACCTCCTACCAAACTTCAATCTCACCAAAACAGTATAGTCGCCTATGTATAAGCTTCTTATGCCTGGATTAGCTTCCAGTAGAAATTTAATGCCGTTTACTATATCCTTTAAAGACTTAATTATACCGTTCATATATGACCATTGATTTAATATGTTATTTGAAAACAAGTGCAATAAATTGCCCGAAAATGAATTTTAACTTAAAAAAAATAATTTAACTGTAAATTAAATTTTTATTCAATAATTTTATTGCTCATTGAAAGAGCTTCTGTGTATTTTTTAAATCTTCAGATTCAATGGTTCATCCAAAATATATCTTCCTACAATAAAAATTTTCATCAATGCCGTTGTACTAAGATGGGAGGATATGGTCAAAGCCAACCTGGATTATATTGTTTTACATACGGAGTGCCCCAACCAGGTGATAAACAATTATCGTGTAAATCTACTCCTTTAATAAATACATCATTGGATAGTATTGTGACTCCTCTCCTTTGTTTATGGAAAACACCGTTTGATTTAAACAACTCTCCACTTGTTCCACCTCTTAATACCACATTAGTGGTAGGTGTTTCAGCTCTGATCCCGTCTTTGCTACTGCATTGATTATTTGGGGCTGAATCACCATTAAACCCGATCATAAAGTTATATGCATAATGCTGATCTCCTGACTCTAAATGTAACCCATTGCCATCATATCCTCTGATATATGCATTGCCAATACTTACATTATCAGCTCCTCTTATTCTTATGCCAGAATAAGTCGTCAAACTGTCATTATTAACTTGAGCACCAATCCAAAGGTTGGTTAATTGAATATCATCTCCTGCATCAATGAAGATGCCTTCTTTGGATGAATGATCCGCCCCCAATAAGTACCCTTTAATACCTATTGGTCCGAGGTTACCCGTATCATTATTATTGTTAACATACAGAGATCTTCCCGCTCCAATAGCGACTGTTTGAATCACTTCGCTGTCATTTGCATATGCTTGAATTTCAGTCAAGTTAGCTATACCATTTCCTACAACAGTGTTTTGATCGGTCATATAACTTCTGAAGATAGTGGTTCTATTTGTAGGGTTCAAAACTGAACCTTTGAGTAAATAGCCGGTATTCTTTATTGAAAGTAAGTAATTGTTCATAATTAATGCATCGTTAGATCCTTCGATTGAAACAGCAGAGCCGACAAATCCAAAGCGAACATCTGATACAACTGCATTGTTAGAATGATCAAGCTCAATAGCAAAATCATTGTGGCTTGAGTTACTTTTAATATAAACATCACTTATTTCAAAACCATGTGCATTATCAACAACTATATTTGAACCAGCATTAGCAAAAATAATCGTTGGGCATGTTGGAGATTGTCCAATTGGCGCTGATTCACATCTACCAGAACCTTTAACCTTTAAATTATCACATGTCACATTGAGGTCTGTGCTTAATCTGTATTCACCAGGTTTAAGCCACAAAGTGCCGCCGCCGTTATTACACATTGAAGCAATCTCTGTTTGTAAGGTATTTAAACCTGTTGGTGCAACTATCACATTTTCAGGATAGGTTTTTGTAAGGTTATAATCGGATGCTAAGTCAGTAAATAAATCGTTGGTGCCTACATTGACTCGAGTTGATCTTGGTCTGAAATACCAATTTCCTGCTGTGTCTGAAACAGGTGGCTGTGAAAATTGATTTCCTGTTTCTTGTACATCTACAACTGAAAAATAATTATGATCTGAACCCATCGTTCCACCCAATTCAATACCATACTTTTGATTATTTATTGTATTGGTATCAAGCTGTCCCAAAACGCCATAGTGGACATTAAATTCGTGAGCACCAGTTTCTACATAAATACCTGAATACAAATTTAAACCACTTTTTGAGTTATGCCCAATTTCAGGATTGAAGATTTGCATTTGTTCTCCTCCTCCCAGATAAATACCGTGCTTCTGAGAACCAATGACTAATGGATTTGATAATAAAAAACCGCCCGTAAAATTGGGGTTTATATAGATGCCATGACCACCTGCATTTATCACTGAAATATCTGACAGCTGAAAGTCTAAACCTGATTTTAAATGTATACCATCTGAATTAGTATCTAAAATATTTACATTTGTTGCAAAAATGTATTTGGGATAACTCTCAGAAGCATTGGCTGTCACCAAACCCTTGCCGCCGCCTGTGAAGTCAATATCGTACAAATGATAACTGACACTGTATGAGCCCATTTTAATCCATTCAAAGGTCGTGTTAGTATCATCAGTCAATGTTCCTGATATATTGAGCATAGTAAATAAGTGGTTAATTCCACCACTGATCAAAACTTGATCTTCATAAACCGGCTTTAAACCAATACCCTGGAAGCCGTAACTACCCCTAGGGTTTGTCATGATAACATCAGAAACTATCAAGTTATTTGAAATTACATGCCTAATTCCATTGTATATTTCATCCATAATAAGATCATGAATAATTATTTTTCCGGATTTATATATCCTGACTGCATCTCCCATATGGTTTAATGTGCTTGTGAATTTGAGTTTTCTGAGGCTAGAAAAAGTTGATTTATATATATGGATACCAGGAACATTCCCAGTCGTGTCAATCTTCAATGTTGACCTGGCGGCACCTTCTCCTCTACCTTGTAACGTTATACCAGGCTGTTCTTTTATCAAAATTACATCTTCTATTTTATAAACAGCATTTTCATCCAATATGATGAAGCCGGCTTTATCTTCCTGTTTGTATAGTTCAATGGCTCTGTTAAAAAAATCAGAATCATTGGTTATTCCATCTCCGTTGGCGCCAAGTTGACTACCTACAGTGACTGTAGCAATTTCTAATCTACCGGTATTTATGCCGTTAAGTTCAGCTGCAGTAGGTGTCAATGCAGAAGCAAGTTGTGCGTAGCTTCCAAAAATAAATAGAAGTATTAATTTAAAAATATTCATAATTGTTGTGGCCCGAATAACCCTTGAATTAAATTTCATTGGAACTTTTGATTTCAAATTGAAATAAGCATTATCATACTTTAATACTCGGGCCATCTGCAAAAATAAAAATTTAAGTGCATTTAATTGCTGAATGTAGCATTTAAAAAAAAGTACCTGATGGGAGTTTGATATATTATAGTAAGCTATTGAAACAAAACCATGTATCATGCACCAGACTATGAATACACCTCAATATGTTAAATTATATTCTTAGATAACAATAAATAAGCATTACCAGATGGGTTGTAGTCATTCGAATCAACCAACTCAATACTTGAATCTTTTCCCACAGCATAAAAGTGAAAACCAAAACCTGTTAATTTAGATTTAAACTGATCAACATCTTGATGTTTTCTGATATAAGCAACGTTATACTCTAACAATATTTTTAGATTAGGAGAATTTTGAATA
>QILJ01000032.1 GCA_003233295.1 Ignavibacteria bacterium
TACGTTAAATATAAAGTAGAGGCTCCAAAAAAGAGTGTGGTACACTATGGGTTGCTTAAGGTAGCTCAAAATCTGACTACGCAAGCTGCCTAACTCAAAAGGCAGGTCACGATGATGATTGGCTTTTGTGGAGTTCATAGCGCCCTCCAAGTTAGTTATTACCTAGATAAATGCATCAAATATTATCTAAACTGTCATGATTTAAAGCTGAACTGAGCTATTTAATGGCTGGAACGATAAATAGCTGTAAAGCTATATTTTCGGGTAGCTGGGATAATTAATTTTGATAACATCCAAAGTTGATATTAATTGCGAGAGATTCATAGTCTCAATTGATGGTCATTAACTTACAATAAGTTGTTGTAATTTATGATTATATGGGTTTTACTTGGTAATACACTTGTTTATCCTATTGAATATTACTTAATTTACCTTTTAATTATTTAAAACTAAACTATTAATATATGAGAAAGCTACTACTACTCTGTTTGTCTTTCGCCCTTACAACTATAGTATGGGCACAAGACCGAATAGTAACAGGTAATGTAACCTCTATTGAGGAGGCTACTGGATTGCCTGGTGTAAACGTACTTATCCAGGGTACCACACAAGGTACCACTACGGATGTGGACGGTAATTATTCAGTGAACGTTCCAGCTGATGGAACTAATCTTGTATTCTCGTTTGTAGGATATCGGAGCCAAGTCGATCAGCTATTGACATTCAGTTGGAAGAAGACATTTCAGCCCTGGAAGAAGTGGTGGTTACTGCTTTTGGGTTGGAAAGGGAAAAGAAGTCGATAACATACGCCGCTCAAAATGTATCTACTGAAGAAATGGCTGCGGCCAGACCAATAGCAGTAGCTGAAGGTCTTTCAGGAAAAGTTGCCGGTCTGTCGGTAACCAGAGTTGGTGGTAGCCCTGGAGCTAGCCCCAAGGTTATCCTTAGGGGAAACCGCTCTATTTCGGGAAGCAGTCAACCCATTTATGTGGTTGATGGCGTAACCCTGGGAGGCGATATCAACAATCTTAGTCCGGATGATATCGAATCAATTACCGTGTTGAAAGGTGCCAACGCCGCTGCACTTTATGGCAGCCGGGCCAATAACGGAGTGATTGTGGTCACTACCAAAAGTGGAAAAGGTAAAGGGAAGGGTTTTAGTGTAGATTTCAATACCTCTTTTATGGCCTCTACCGCGGTTTATCTTAATAATTGGCAAAATGAATACGGGCAGGGAACCGGAGGAGTATTTATTGAAAGGGCCAACAAGTCATGGGGACCCAGGATGGATGGCAGTCAGGTACCGCACTGGACCAACGATCCCAGCAGGGCTGGTGAAATGACCAGCTTTTCTCCTCAACCGAACAACAAAACCTCTGATTTTTATCAGGCAGGTCATAATTTTGCCACCAACATAGGTGTTTCATCTCAGGGAGAGAATACCAACGCTTATATTTCCTACACTTTTACTGATGCCAAAGGTCTTATTCCTGGTAACAAGTTAAACGCGCACAATGTAAATGTCAGGACGACCTCCACCTTCTTTGACAAGTTGACCGTAGATACCAAGGTTAATATAATAAGGCAGCAGGTTGATAACCGGCCGATTACGGGCGGGAGCTATGAGAACCCAGTACGGGCCCTCTACAAGGTGCCTGCCAATATTAAGAGCGCTGACGCCCAGGTATTTGAGTTTGTAGATCCTGAAGGAGTGGTTAAGCAGCACTTTTGGTTACCGAATATTAATGCTCCCAGCAATCCCTATTGGGCCGCTAACAATGTGAACAGTGATTTGCTGAACGACCGGGTGATAGGGATGTTGTCATTGAGTTATGATATTACCGAGCACCTTAATTTTAGAGTACGTTCCTCAATAGACCGTTTCAATACTTCTAATGCTGTCAGATACAATAATGATTTCTATATTGTGGCTGACCTTGGAAGGTATAATAAATCAGAATCAAGAGGGCATGAGTGGAATACCGATGCTTTCCTTAATTATAAAAAGGACTTTTTCGGAGGAGACTGGTCACTGAATGCTACTGTCGGTGCAAATATTAGAAGATCAGAATTTTCAAGAACCAATGTAGGTATCGGTAGGGACAGCCCCCTGAACGTGCCCAATTTGTTTGCCATTAGCAATTTTGCCATTATAACGGCAAATGAAACTTTTAACAAAAAGGAAGTACAGTCACTGTTTGGCTTTGCCACCATTGGATGGAAAAACGCCATTTTCCTGGATGTGACTGCTAGAAATGACTGGAGCTCTACCCTCAAACCAGACAACTGGTCATTCTTCTATCCCTCAGTAGGTCTGGCTGCGGTGGTCAGTGACCTGGTCACCTTGCCTGACTGGTGGACCTTTTTGAAAATCAGAGGTTCGTGGGCACAGGTGGGTAACGATACCGACCCTTATCGGGTCGCGCGCCAAGCAAATATTAGGGGTGGGGGAAACGGTGGGTTCCTGCAGTTATCCACCACGATACCGGCAGCAGTGCTTCTACCTGAAGAAACCACTGCCACTGAGATTGGAATGGATGTTCGGTTTTTCAATAATCGCTTGGGCCTGGATTTTCTTTGGTATAAATCCAACAGTACTGATCAATTGTTTACACAATCCATACCCACTCCTTCCGGTGCTTCCAGTGTGTTTATCAATGGTGCGGATATCCAAAATGACGGTATTGAGCTGACCTTGAGCGCTACTCCTATTCAATCCAGTGATTTCACCTGGGACCTGTTCTTTAACTTTGCTGCCAATAATAGCACAGTAGTTAAGCTGGCGGAAGGTTTGGATCAACTGAATGTTGGGGGTGCCAACTTTTTGAGGCAATTCAGGTTAATTGCCGGCGAACCCTGGGGTGATGTGTATTCCAGAGGATTTCAACGTGATGATCAGGGCAGGGTAATAGTGGAAGCCGATGGTACGCCACGGACTACCAGTGGCATAGAAACACAAGTTGCTAATTTTAATCCTGATTGGTTGGGTGGATTTGGAAACTCCTTTACTTATAAGAATTTAAGTCTGAGTTTCCTGATCGACATACGACAGGGTGGCACCATTGTGTCCAATACCAACGCCATTATGTTTGCTGACGGTGCTACTACCGAGACGCTTAATGGCCGCGAAGGTGGCCTGATATTTGGGCAAAATTTCTTTGCCAATGAAACTGCTGTTCAAGACGATGGCTCTCCCAACACTGCGACCACTACTGCTGAAATTATGTGGCAAAAGTTAGGCGGGCGAAATGCTCCAGTAGGCGAAGCTTTTATTTTGGATGCCTCTAACTCCAGGTTAAGAGAACTAGTGATTGGTTACAGTTTGCCTGCGACTTCACTAGCCAACACGCCTTTTACTAACGTCAAGATTTCATTAGTGGGGAGAAATTTATTCTTTATATCTAATGCGGCAGGTAATGTGGATTCTGAGTTAATCATTAATGCTAATACTAATGCAGATGGACTAGAGTCTTTTGGCCTTCCTCCGGTTAGGGAGTTTGGAGTGAACTTAAAATTTGGTTTTTAGGTAAACTTTATAGACTATAGTATACTATTAGATGCTATAGGTGAAAATTTAAAGACTATATAGTTATTTTAGTGTAACTCAAAAGATAAATAAAATGAATAGAATTAAATATTTAATAATCTCAGCATTAATGCTCACTATGGGAGTAGGCATTAATAGCTGTACGGATGACTTTGAGGAGATTAATACTAATCCCCTGGCATTGACCGCCGACAAAGTTGATGCATCGTTGATTGGGTTGGCTTTTGCTCAAACCCAGTACAATACCTTGAATGGTGTGCACTGGAGATTTCAGATTTCTCAAAATTTGTTCTCTGATTTGTATACGCAGTACTTTGCTACCACCCAATCAAATTTCGCTTCTGACCGCTATCTTCAGGTAGGTCGATGGAGTGACCTTTGCTGGACTTCTTTTTATGGGCAAGCTGCCCCGAATACCAAATTCGTGGAGGACTTTACCATGTCAGAGGGTAACGAGGACCCGGTAGGAAATGCGGTAGCTAAGATCTGGCGGGTTTATGCGTACCACAGGATCACTGATTACTATGGACCTATACCTTATTTCTCATTTGGTAACGCTGAGTTGGATGTACCTTATGACTCTCAGGAGTCTATTTACCGGGACTTCTTCACCACTTTGGATCAGGCGGTTGGTGTACTTAGTGCAAATCCGACAGGCAGTGCCTTTGGATCCAATGACCAAGTTTACAATGGAGATGCTGCTAAGTGGCTGGTTTTTGCCAATACCTTGAGGTTGCGACTGGCTTTAAGAGTTAAAGCCGTTGATCCTGGGTTGGCCCAGACCGAAGCTGAAAAAGCAGTGGCAGATGGTGTAATGGAAACCAATGGTGACAGCGCATTTATGCTGACTACCGACCAGTCCCAAAACCCCATCAACACCATTACCAACTGGGGCGAGTATCGCATGAGCTCTGATATGGAAAGTGTCCTAAAGGGGTATGACGACCCCCGAACACCCATCTACTTTAGCCCGGCAGACCTGGGGGATAGAGACGATGACGCTGATGACTTTCCTTATGAAGGATTAAGAAATGGGCAAGCCACAATTGATATTACCGCGGACCAAAATTCTCCGCATTCCGATTTAGGTCCAAACTTCCTTCCTGCCAATATTGGAGGCAACCCACCGGTGGTTATAATTCGAGCTGCTGAAGCCTGGTTGCTAAGAGCTGAAGGAGCTATGGAAGGTTGGAATATGGGTACAGATGCTGAAACGGCATACAACCGGGGCATTAATGAGTCTTTGGCAGAGTGGGGAGTTGATGATGCGAATTATGTCAACAGTGCTGCGGTGCCTGCTTCTCCGGAAGACGGTTTGGCTGCGGTAAATACTGGAAGACGGTTTGGCTGCGGTAAATACTGTACCGATTAAATTCGATGCTGGTCGTGGTATGGAGCAAATAATTACTCAAAAGTGGCTGGCTTTGTATCCGGATGGATGGGAAGCCTGGGCGGTAAAAAGAGTAACGGGATTCCCGATAACTTATGATCGTCTGAACTCAGAGAATCCCAACGTGGCTGCTAATGAAACCATGCGGAAAATGAAATATGTTACTAGTGAGTTTGATAACAACCGAGCTGCTGTTGATGCTGCTATTCAATTCCCTGAAAACGGAGGCCAGGATAACGGAAGCGTCCGGGTATGGTGGGATCCGAATTAAGTAACAGTATTATTTCTTATGATTTAAAAAGTGCCAACTTAAAACTTGGCACTTTTTATTTTATCTTTATCGCCTGTTAGCAAGCCATTGAAAATGTTAAGAATGCCATTC
>QILJ01000225.1 GCA_003233295.1 Ignavibacteria bacterium
ATGTTGTGGGTTTGGATACTCTTGTTAAAGTAGCAAACAATAATTACGAAACTTGTCCGGAAGATGAACAGCGGGAAATAATGAAAGTACCAGATTTTGTTAACGGACTTTTGGAAAGAAAGTGGCTGGGAGATAAGACCGGGCAAGGATTTTATAAAAAATCAAGAGATAAAGAAGGCAATAGGGTTATTCTAACACTAGACCTTGATACATTTGAATACAGAGAAAAGAAAAGATCTAAATTTGCCTCCGTCGCAGCAGCAAAACCGGTGGATGATCTCCGCGAACGTTTGAAAGTTCTGTATCATTCTAAAGACAAAGCAGCAGAATTCCTGAGAAAATTATCTTACATGCTTTTTGAGTATGCATCAAACCGTATTCCCGAGATCTCAGATGACCGTATTCCCGAGATCTCAGATGAGTTATACAAAATTGATGATGGTATGAGAGCCGGTTTCGGCTGGGAATTAGGTCCTTTCGAAACATGGGATGCAATCGGGTTTACAAAAGTTGCTAAGGAAATGAACGAAGCTGATTATAAACTTGCTCCATGGATAAAAGAGATGCTAGATGAAGGATTTACTTCTTTCTATAAGATTGAAAATGGAGTTAGGAAGTACTACGATCAGCAATCACATTCTTATAAAGATATTCCGGGTAAGGAAGCATTCATAATTCTGGATAATTACAGGGCAAATAAACCTGTTTGGCAAAATTCCGGTACAACTCTGCACGATATTGGCGATAGTGTGCTTAATCTGGAATTTCAAACAAAGATGAATTCTATCGGCGGTGAAGTATTGGAAGCGATAAATAAATCGATTGAAATTGCTGAAAAGGATTTTAATGGTTTGGTAATAGGAAATGACGGACAGCACTTTTCTGCCGGTGCAAACCTTGCACTTATTTTGATGCTTGCTGTTGAGCAGGACTATGATGAAATAAACATGGTTGTACAACAATTTCAGAATACAACTATGCATATTCGCTATTCGGGTATTCCGGTTGTTTCAGCGCCTCATGGTATGACGTTAGGCGGCGGCTGTGAAGTTTGCCTGCATTCCGATAAGGTCAATGCATCTGCTGAAACATACATCGGACTCGTTGAAGTTGGTGTCGGTGTTATTCCAGCCGGCGGCGGAACTAAAGAGATGGTTTTGCGAGCTTCGGATAGTTATCAAAAGGATGCTGTTGAATTACCCGAACTGCAGAAAAGATTTTTAACAATCGCACAGGCGAGTGTGGCAACTTCAGCACATGAAGCATTTGATCTTGGAATATTTGTTAAGGAAAGAGATCAGGTAACTGTAAATCCGCAACGTGTTATAACAAATGCAAAAAGAATGGTTCTTGAAATGCATAACAATGGTTACACACAGCCAATTCCGCGAAAAGATATCAAAGTGCTCGGACGTTCTGCACTGAGTTCACTTATTGTTGCGATTAAATCATACACCAGAGCAGGTTACATAACAGAACATGATGAAAAAATTGCGGAGAAACTTGCATACATAATGTGCGGAGGTGATCTTACTGCACCTGGACTAGTTTCTGAGCAGTATTTATTGGATTTGGAAAGAGAAGCATTCTTAAGCTTACTTGGTGAAAGAAAAACACTCGAAAGAATTGAGTATATGTTAAACAAGGGTAAACCCTTAAGAAATTAAGAATAAATTAAAGTAAAAAATTATAAATATTAAAGAGTTGAGTTATTATGAATGAGGCATATATTGTAGCAGGTTATCGTTCTCCCGTGGGCAAAGCGCCGCGAGGAAATTTTAGATTTTACAGACCGGATGATTTAGCGGTTGATGTAATTAATCATTTGTTAAAATCAGTTCCTGAATTAGACCCGGAACGTGTTGATGACGTTATTGTCGGCAATGCTGTTCCTGAAGCTGAACAAGGAATGCAGATGGGACGCATGATTTCACTGAATAGTAATCTGCCGATAACTGTACCGGGCGTTACAGTTAACAGGTACTGCGCATCGGGTGTTGAAACAATTTCGATCGCTGTTTCGAAAATACGAACAGGATTTGCCGATTGTATTATCGCCGGCGGAGCAGAATCAATGTCATTGGTTCCAACTATTGGCTGGAAATTTACTGCAAACTATAAAACAGCGGTTAATCATCCGGAATATTATTTGGCAATGGGACTTACCGCTGAAGAAGTGGTTAAAGACTATGGAATCACACGGGAAGAGCAAGATGAGTTTTCCTACAATTCTCACATGAAAGCGCTTAACGCGATTGAGAAAAATTATTTCACTGATGAGATAGTTCCTATCGAAGTTGAGGATATTTATGTTGAAGATAATAAAAAGAAATCCAGGAAAAAAATAGTTGAAATTGACGAAGGACCGAGAAAGGATACATCTCTTGAAGCATTGGCAAAACTAAAACCGGTATTCGCTGTAAACGGAAGCGTAACTGCCGGTAATTCATCGCAGATGTCTGACGGTGCAGCTTTTGTTCTGGTTATGTCGGAGAAGATGGTCAAAGAATTGAATCTTGAACCGAAAGCTCGAATGGTTTCGTATGCTGTTGCCGGGGTTGATCCTCGTGTAATGGGAATCGGACCGGTTGCGGCAATTCCAAAAGCTTTGGAAAAAGCAAATATGAAACTTGGGGATATTGATCTCGTAGAATTGAATGAAGCCTTTGCAGCGCAGACACTAGCAGTAGTTAAAGAAGTTGGTTTAAATCCTGATACTCTAAATGTTAACGGTGGAGCTATAGCACTCGGTCATCCGTTAGGATGCACAGGCGCTAAGCTTACTATTTCCATTTTGAATGAATTGCGCAGAAGGAATAAAAAATACGGTATGGTTACTGCATGTATCGGCGGCGGACAAGGTGTGGCGTCGATATTCGAATTGTTAAACTAAGTTAAAAGAATATTTCAAAAAATAAAAATTATGAGAAGATTATGAGTGATGAAACAGCAAAAACCGAAGTACTGAAAGGGGGAGAATTCTTAATTAAGGATTGTCAAGTAGATGAAATATACACTCCCGAGGAAATTGATGAAGAACAGAAAATGATGACCGAAATGATCGCGGATTTTATCGCAAAAGATATTTGGCCCAGACTTGACGATATAGATAAACAAGGCGGTGATCATTCTATTTCAATTGAACTCCTAAATAAGATTGGTGAACTTGGTTTACTTGGAACTGCAATCCCGGAAGAATATGGGGGACTTGGAGGAGATTTCAATACAAATACTTTTATTACAATGGCAATGGGTCCGAGTCATTCCTTCGGAGTTACATATGCAGCGCATACCGGTATCGGTACTCTTCCAATACTTTATTACGGTACAGAAGAACAGAAACAAAAATACCTTCCAAAACTGATCTCCGGTGAATGGAAATCGGCTTACTGTTTGACCGAGCCTACTTCCGGTTCCGATGCTCTTTCTGCCAAAACAACAGCTACATTATCGGAAGACGGAAGCCACTATATCCTGAATGGTCAGAAGATGTGGATCACTAATGGAGGCTTCGCCGATATCCTGATCACCTTTGCACAAGTTGATGGTGATAAGTTTACGTGTTTTATTATACCTACGGATTCCGAAGGATTTACGAAAGGGGAAGAAGAAAACAAATTGGGCATAAAGGGTTCATCAACACGCGCATTATTTTTGGATAACGTGAAAGTTCCGAAAGAAAATATTTTAGGTGAGATTGGAAAAGGTCATTATGTGGCTTTTAACATTTTGAATATTGGAAGATTTAAATTAGGCGCAATGACAACCGGCGGGGCTAAAGAGTTTATCTCTATTGGAGTTCAGTATGCAAACGAGAGGAAACAGTTCGGAACAGAGATATCCAATTTCGGCGCAATTAAATATAAGCTGGCGGAGATGTGTGTAAGGACTTTTGCATCGGAATCAGCTTTATTTAGAACAAGCGGTCTGATCGATCAGATGGAAAAGGATCTGATGGCTAACGGTTCCAGTTACAGCGAGGCAATGATCAAAGCTGCGGAAGAATACGCAATTGAATCATCTATAATGAAAGTATTCGGTTCTGAAGTATTGGATTATGTAGTTGACGAAGTTGTGCAGGTGCACGGCGGTTACGGTTACTCGGAAGAATATCCGGCAGCACGAGCTTACAGAGATTCACGTATCAATAGAATATTTGAAGGCACAAATGAAATAAACAGACTCTTAATTGTTGATATGTTATTGAAAAGAGCCATGAAAGGGAGGATCAACTTATTAGGTCCGGCAATGGCAATACAAAAAGATCTGACGTCAATTCCCGATTTCGGCAGTGAGGAAGCGGGAATATTGAGCGCCGAAGGTAAAGCTGTTAAGAATATGAAGAAAGCTATCTTAATGGTAGCCGGTGCAGCAGCGCAGAAATTTATGCAGAAGCTGAAAGATGAACAGGAAATAATTATGAACGTCACTGATATGATGATCCAGCTTTTTGTTAGTGAATCTGTTCTGCTCAGGACTATGAAATTAATTAGCAATAAAAGTGAAGAAGAAGCTGAACCGTTTATTGATATGACAAAAGTATTTATTAATGATGCTGTTGATAAACTTAATATTTACGGTAAGCAGGCAATTGCCTCTTTTGC
>QILJ01000489.1 GCA_003233295.1 Ignavibacteria bacterium
TAAGTTTATCATGACCGATAATTCTGTTTAGTCTTTTTTCAATTTGCATGAGAGATACAGCGATCCAACGACCTCTCATATTAGAGGAAGAGCATAAGAATACACAATGCCTTATTTTAAGGTGAGTATGACTTTTAAATCATTTCTTCGTATTTGGATTTGATCAGTTCCCAAACTTCGTTAACGTGTCTTTCTTCTGTCCGCAAGCCGGAAATAACAATTCTGATAGTGAACATTCCATTCAATATAGTATGAGACAGAAACACTTCGCCCGTATTGTTCAATCTATCCATTAAGTCTTTGTTGAATTTGTTAAGACTTTCAACGTCGTTGAATTTTGGATGAACGGCATGAAAACAAATGGTACTCAACGGCACTGGCGCTAATCTTTCAAAATGCGGGTCTCCATCAATAAGAGTTTTTAAATTCTGCGCAAGTCGTAGGTGTTCTCTAATAATTTTAATAAGTCCCTCTCTTCCGAAATACCGGATAACAAACCAAAGTTTTAGCGCCCGGAATCGTCTACCCAGTTGAATTCCGTAATCCATAAAGTTTGTTACTTCGTCATCTTCATCGGTTTTTAAGTATTCCGGCACTAAACTGAATGCACGTTTTAATATTTCTTTTCGCTTTGTAAAAAGCACACTGATATCTATCGGCATGAACATCCACTTATGAGGATTAACGACTATAGAATCAGCGTGTTCGCTGCCTTTGAGTATCTTTTGCATTTCAGGAACGATCGCAGCAATTCCTGCATGTGCGGCATCAATGTGCAGCCAGAGATTTTCCTTTTGAGTAATCTTGGCTATTTTATCCACAGGATCAATACTTGTTGTAGAAGTAGTTCCAACAGTAGCAACAACACAGAACGGTAGCCAGCCGTTTTCTCTATCTTCTTTTATTGCTTTCTCTAATTCTGAAGGGATCATTCTAAATTGATCGTCAACCGGGATCTTTCGTATTCCTTCAAGACCTACGCCGGCAAGAATTGCTCCTTTATCAATAGAAGAATGAGCCTGTTCGGATGAATAAAGTCTAAGGCGCGGCATATCTTTTACTCCGCCGAATCCTTTTTCTCGAATCGAATAACCTTCAATGCTTTCTCTGGCAGCTATAATTGCATGCATAGAACTGCTTGAGGCGAGATCGTAAATAATGCCCCAAAACTCTTCAGATAATCCGATCATTTGCCGTAACCAGTCAAGAGTTACTTCCTCCAATTCAGTAGAAGCGGGATTTGATTTCCAGACCATTCCATTAGTATTAAAAGCTCCGCTGAGGAGTTCAGCAAATATTCCGGCGCTGCTAGAGGTAGAATTAAAATAAGCCATAAATTTAGGATGATTCCAATGAGTAACGCCCGGCATAATAATGTTGTTCAAATCAGAAATTATTTTACTAAAATCTTCTGATTGTTCCGGCGGAGTTGACGGAAGTTGTCTCTTAATATCGCCTGGTTCAATGTTTGGAAGTACGGGATAACTTTCCAGATTTGAAATATAGTTGTTGATCCAGTCGATGAATTGATATCCGGTTTTGCGAAAATCTGACGGGGTCATGTCAATATTCGTGCTCATTGTAATTCCTTTTAAAACTTAATGTTCTTTATCCAATTAAATATCACTTCGTTCAATCTTATTCTACAGCAGGAAAAAGAATGCTCGCTTTTTATTACAGCATCTGTAATTTCATTCTCGGTTGCCCGCAGTTTTTTAACCAAAGGGGTGTGATGAATTTGAAGAGGGGAAACCGAATCATATTCAGCGCCTACAAGCAGAATGTTTTTCCCTTTCAATTTTTTATCCAAGTTCAGAAGATCCCATTCGTCTTGATTTTTAATCATCTCATCATATAGAAAATGAGGGTCTGCGTTGTTCAATAATTGTGAGCTAAGTGTAAGACCTTCCATAGTCGCGTCTTCAATGCTTTTATCCTGCTGAGTAAATCGGGAAAAATATCCAAAGTTAAACCCGGCTAATGAAGCGACATTTTTTATGTCATTATGTTCTGCAGAGTTCAGTAAAGCAGCAAATCCACCAAAACTATGACCGATAAGAATGATTTTCTCTTTATCAATGCTAAAGTTTTTATAAGCTATATCGGATTTAATAAAATGAATGGCATTGGAAACATCTTCAAGTCCGTTAGAAAAAGTGAAATTACCGCTGCTACCCCACGCACCGCGATAGTGGAACAGCACTACATTAAATCCGAATCTCCTTAATGTATGAGCAATATCATAGTTTAACTCATTGCCCGGAAATCCGTGCAGCAGCAACACTGTCGGGTGAGGTCCCGCTCCGGCAGTTATAAAAACAGTACCAATAAGTTTTTCATCATTGCTCGTAAAGATCAGCGGAGCAATTGTATATGGATACTTCCAATCTATTGTTGGAGGATCTTCAAAAATCGGATTGAAATTAGTCATGGTTTCTCTGTTAATAGTATAAAATGAAAATTAAATTAGTTAAGTATATGCAGATAATCAATGAAATATGGTTTGACCATTTGATTAACCGCTGTTATATCGTTAAATTGGACGAGTATTGAAACTTTTTTGTGTAAAACAGTAAACTGAACATCAGGATCAAACGTATGAAAAGATTTTTATCAATTATTTTTATTGTTTCTTTCCTTATTGGAGGAGAACTTTTTTCTCAGACTTTTTATTATGGAATAAGAACAGGTCTTTCACTGGCACGCGCAGATGAGACAACTCCGAAGCTTGGTTTGCAGGTCGGCGGACTTTTAGAATACGTTACCAAACACAACCTTGCTTTTGGAACTGAAGTTAACCTTAATACACAAAAAGGTATGCCGATTGAGTGGGCGCTGCAGATTAAGTATTTCTTTAATACTGATGTAATGGGATTAAAACCATATGTTGATATTGGGGGGGATCTTTGGTTCTTTACAGGAGGACCCTATGCCGGAGCCAGAATTGGAGCGGGTATGGATATGCAGCTGTCTAGAAATTTCGTGATCCCTTTAGACTTTCAATTCGGACAAGTTTTTATTGGGGATGATAGGGCAAGTTATTTTGCCGGGACTACCGGTATAAAGTTTTTATTCTAAAAAGATAATCTATTTTTAAATCTGTACTGGTTGTAGTTCTAAAAATATATAAATAATTTTTTCAGAACAATTACTCTGATTATGACAGTTATATTTTCAAAAAAGTGTGAAATAGGTATTCAGGCGATTCTTTATCTTGCAACAGAGGGGGAAAAGGAACTCTTTAATGCTCATCAGATAGCTGAAAAAGTGAAGCAGCCGAAAGAATTTGTTTCAAAAGTACTTCAAACACTAACCTCCTCCGGTATTGTCGGATCAAAAAAGGGAAAGAATGGAGGTTTCTTTCTTAACAGATCTGCTAATAAAGTTAGACTGATTGAAATAGTTGAAACAATTGACGGACTTGATATTTTTAACAATTGTGTTCTTGGGTTCCCCGGATGTTCATCTGAAGAACCATGCCCGGTTCATGATAAATGGGGCAAGCTTAGAGACGAGGCTTACAAAATGCTGAGCAAAGAAACCCTTGAAGACCTTATAGATATAACTAAAACAAAACTGTTAACACTTCAGTAGATCATTTCGTAAGTGAAATTATCAAGTCCTTCGAGTTTGTAATATCAAAATTTTCAAAGTTAAAATTACTGTAAAACTCCAAATCACTGAAATTTATTTCATTCAATATCCTAAATATTACTGCGAATGTATAAGGATAAAGTTTCGTTGAAATAAGCTTATATTCTTTGGTATTTCTTTTGGTAAATTTTAAAATGTTGAAAACAATATGATCGTCAAAAAAATCATAGAAACGAACAAAACTAGTTTCATTATTTTCGGTAATGTTTATGATCCTTTCCTTTTTTGATAAGATCAGATCAAAATTAAGAATATGAATTAATGCTCGCCCGTTGGGTTTAAGAATACCTTTAATTCTTTGAAATGCCTGAAGCAGATTATTAGGACTAATATTTGCGATCGTATTTCCCAATGAACAAATGAATGAATACTTTTCGTTAAACTGATTTGGGATATCTTCAATAGCGAAGTTATGAAAATGAATGTCTAGCCCTTTATCGACGGCACTTTTTTCCGCCAGCTCTATCATCTTAGATGATGGATCAAATGCGTCAACCTCGTTATCTAAAGTACTTAACCCAATAGAATCAACGCCGGAACCGCAGCCGAGATCTGCTGCGGTCTGATTTCTAATTTTCAGTTTGGTGAATAATTTTATTTTTCGTTCCACTGCAGCTTC
>QILJ01000078.1 GCA_003233295.1 Ignavibacteria bacterium
GGGTAGGTAAGAGCGGAAGAATTCAGTTGAATGATGCAATTGTTCAAGTTGGAGACATACAGGATATTATGTATAAAAAGAGAACTGAATTACCGAACGTGATCGTATCGTTAAGGATTGATAAAGGATCTGATATGGGAATCGTTAATGATATTCAGCAAGCTCTTAGAAAAGCTGACGCAAGAAGAATTAACTATTCTGCTATGCTGAAGCAATAACTGAAAGTGATTGGTTATACAGGCAGGTCATTTAGGTATGACTTGCCTTTTTTTTTGGGGAGATATTAAAATGAGTTTAAAAGAAAAGATAAGTAATGACTTGAAGTCAGCTATGAAATCAGGTGATAAGATAAGGCTGGCAACTATACGTTCATTGCGTGCGTTAATTCTTGATTTTGAAAAAAGCGGCGTTGGTCGCGAACAGACAGAGGAAGAGGAGATTGCACTTCTTACGAGCGCAGCAAAAAAAAGAAAAGAATCTATAGAACAGTTCCGTAATGCGGGTAGAGATGAATTAGCTGAAAAGGAAGAAGCGGAATTAAAGATAATCAATGAATATCTTCCAAAGCAGCTTACAGACGAAGAACTTTTAGAGAAAATATCTGCTTTAGCTAAAGAGATAGGCGCAAAGGAGAAATCGGATTTTCCTAAACTAATGCCATTGGCAATTAAGAATTTTAAAGGCAAAGCTGACGGCAAAAAAATTAAAGAAATTGTTGATAATATTTTGACTTAAATTGAACTATTTGGACATCATAATTCTAATAATCTTAATGATAGGTTTTGCATTAGGTTTTAGAGACGGTTTTATAAGAAAAGTTATTGGATTAGTCGGACTAGTGCTTGGAGTTGTATTAGCGCTTGAATTTTATAAGCCGCTTGGGAGAATTCTTGCTCCTTTGATAAATGATGAAATTTATTTAGCTGAAATAGTTGCCGGTTTTCTTGTTTTTATTGCTACAATATTTCTGGCATCAATTCTAAAACGTATAATCCACCCGCTTGATAAAGTAAATAGATTCACTAATCAGCTTCTTGGCGCAATATCGGGGACACTTCAAATTCTATTTTTCATAAGCGGTTTTATGCTGTTCTTAAATATATTCAATTTCCCAAGTGAAAAAGACCGCAACAATTCATTACTTTATAACAAGGTTTATAGAGTAATCCCTATTACAATTGACATTATAATTGGTTCTAATTCTGAGGCGAAAAATTTAGTGAAAGAATTTATTGAACAAAGCAGCGACGTTCCAGAAAAGTAATGATTGCCCATAAAGTTATATCAATACTGGAATTTGAAAAGATACTGCAGAAGATATCTAAATACTCGATAACAGAATTAGGGAAAGGAAATCTTTTAAAACTCACTCCAAAATCAAAAAAGACTTACGCCGTTAAGTTTGGAAATTATGTTACTGAAGCGAAAGAAGCGTTAATACAAACTGACATCCCTCCGTTAGAATATCTGCCAGATATGGTTAAGTCCATTGCAAACAGCAGAATTGAAGGCGCTATACTTTCTATTAAACAGATCAGAGATATTGATTTATTAGCAACTGTATCAAGAAGATTAAAAAAGTATTTGGAAACTTCTTGTCAAGAAACAAAACTCAATTCTGATTTTTCACATTTATTATTCTCAGATATATCGTTCGAAAAACAGATAGAAAGAATATTTACAGAGTCCGGCGATATTCGAGACGATGCAAGCCCTCAGTTAAAAAAGATAAGAACAAAAATAAATGAGAAAGGTGAAGCATTACGAAAAACGGTTAACAGTGTTCTCAAACGGTTAAGTAACTCTATGTTAGTGCAGGAAGAATACATTACTCAACGAGACGGGAGAATTGTGCTGCCCATTAAGGCTGAGCATAAGCGGCATGTAAAAGGATTTATTCATTCGGAATCTGCTACCGGACAAACTATTTACATAGAACCGGAAGAGTCATTAGAGCTTAATAATGAGCTGTTATCGTTAAACTTTGCCGAGAGAAGGGAAGTCGAAAGGATATTAAAACAAATTACGGATTTAATTGGTCGTAAAAGCGATGAATTAAAATTATCGCTGGAAGTTATAAGTGAAGTTGATACATTCTTTGCAATTGCAAATTATTCAATGGAGGTCATCGGTGTTTACCCGACTATAGATGAAAACGAACCATTTAAAATAATAGATGCACGTCATCCTCTTTTGATCCAAAAACTTGGGAGAAAAAATACAGTTCCGTTGGATTTAGAAATTAAAGATGATAAAATCATTGTTATCACCGGACCGAATGCCGGAGGCAAGACAGTTGTGCTTAAAACCGTTGGTGTACTCTCATTATTGGTTATGACCGGCATTCATATTCCCGCACATGCTGATTCAAATTTCTGGTTCTTCGATAATATTGCAGCCGATATAGGTGACCAGCAGTCAATAGAAGATGACCTTAGTACATTCAGCTCGCATCTAATGAATATTAATGAAATATTAAAAACAAGTAATTCAAAAACACTTGTTTTGTTAGATGAATTGGGAACCGGGACCGATCCGGCAGAAGGTGCGGCGTTGGCTGCGGCATTTTTGCTGAAGCTTCACGAAAAAGGTTCTACGGTATTTGCAACAACTCATCACGGTAATTTGAAAATATTAGCTAATGATCAGGAAGGTTTCCTTAACGCTTCAATGATTTATGACATAGAGAAATTAGAACCAACTTACAAATTCAGACTCGGTGTACCCGGTTCCAGTTATGCATTTGAAGTCGCTCGCAGAATTGGGATTGATGATTTAATAATTGAGACAGCGAGAGAAAATTTAGATGAGGATAAAAATAGAATTGAAGAATTTCTAATTGAACTTGAAGCAAAATCAAACAAGATAAGAGAGAAATTGGACGAGTACGAAAGAGAGAATACAAGACTTAAAGGGCTGACAAATCTGTATCAATCAAAAATAAAATTTTTGGAAAATGAGAAAAAGACTATTATTTTAGATGCTAAGACTAAAGCAGATGAATATCTGAAGAATATTAATAAGGAAGTTGAACAGACAATAAAAAGGATCAAGGAGACAAATGCCGAAAGATCTGTTATAGTTGAAGAAAAGAAAAAAATATCTGAGTTAAAAAAGAAAAACGAGAACATTGTCAAGGATGATACTGAAGAGTTAGAACCGGTTAAACTTTCGGTAGGAGATTTTGTTAAAATAAAGGATACTACAACAGAAGGAGAAATTATAAGTATTAACGGGGATGTGGCTCAAATTGTATCGGGTAAAATTAAACTTAGAGCAAAGTTAAATAAACTCAGAAAGACGAAACAGAGAGAAAAAGTTGTATTAAATAATTATAGAAATTATACTGCAGCTTCAGCGGAAATTAGAATTGATATTCGAGGTAAAAAACCGGAGGAAGTTGAGTATCAGTTGTTAAGGTTTTTAGATAACGCTTATGCAAATAGTTTGTCTAAAGTCGAAATTGTTCATGGTAAAGGTACCGGTGTTTTAAAGGAAACTGTTCATCACATACTTAAGAAACATGAAGGAGTGAAAGACTTTGAGTTTGCCAAAATCGAACTCGGCGGTGAAGGCGTTACAATAGTTAATATGAAATAATAATCAAGTAATCTGATATGTTCAAAAAAATTCTGATTGCCAACAGAGGAGAGATTGCGTTAAGAATAATAAAAGCGTGTAATGAATTAAATATTACCGCTGCTGTTATTTTTTCTGAAGTCGATAAAACTGCTTTACATGTTCGTTCAGCAGATGAAGCATACAATATCGGCGGTCCTCGTGCAGATGAATCTTATTTGAATCAAGATAGAATAATCTCCCTTGCTAAGGAAATCAACGCCGATGCAATTCACCCCGGCTACGGATTCCTTTCAGAAAATTCCCAATTCATTGAGAAGGTAGAAAAAGCCGGTATTACATTTATTGGTCCTTCATCTAATTCCGTTAAACTTATGGGCGATAAAACATCAGCCCGTAGATTGATGACTCAGAATAACGTTCCCATTGTTCCCGGCACTCTAAAACCAATTACAGTAATTAATGATGCGATGAAATCTGCGTCAGATATCGGTTATCCGATTATGCTTAAAGCTGCTGGAGGCGGAGGCGGCAAAGGAATGAGAGTTGTCCGATCAGAATCTGAATTGGAAGAATCCTTTAACCTTGCTAAGAGTGAATCGCAGAAAGCTTTTGGGCGTGATGATATTTACATGGAAAAATTCCTAGTTAATCCTAAACATATTGAAGTGCAGATCATTGCAGATCATCATGG
>QILJ01000444.1 GCA_003233295.1 Ignavibacteria bacterium
AAGTGAGTTTTTTTAAAACAAAATCCGAAAACCAATTTGTGAATAGTATAACAAAAACAGCAAATGAGAAAACCAAGTCCCATCGGGACGATATGGCATACCCACACAATTAATAAAAAGAAAAAATTCTTGTAACTTTTTCATAACATAGTACGTCTTAAGCAGTGTAATCATCACTAACTATGGGGGGAAGAGATGAGGCGTTTAACAATTATTGCGGTCGCTGTTTTATTCAGCGGCATAACAAATTTAACTGGGCAGGAAAAAGAGATAGTTCTTTCTAGTAACAGTATTGCTTCACTTGCAAATGGTGTTCATTCCGAGAATACGGGCTTGAAAAAGTCTTCGATCAAAATGATCGCAAGATATAAGCTGAAGCAAGTTTGCCCTATCTTAATTGAACAATTTGCTAATGAATCAGAAATAGGCTATAAAATGCTTATAGCTGAAGTTGTATATGATGTAGAATGTACCGAAGCGATTGAAAGCTTTAGAACTGTTTTGAAAGATGAAACAATTGATGAGCTAAAATACTTCTGCAAAATGCTGCATGAGAATTATTTATTTGCAAACAAGTAATATCCAGTTTGGAGAATTCATTTAAAATAATCTTGACTGGCATATAATTGTAACAACCAATTTTTTATTAATAGATTTAAAAAACATTAAGCCGCATTATTTCCTTGCATTATTGCTCTAAATTACATATAGTGCAATTAACATTTTTAAGGGTGGTTTTGTGGGTAAGGAATCAAAAATGTGTTTAAGTACCAGACAAAAACTTCATTTTGATCAGTTTGAGATCATCAAAGTTTTACTAATCAATATATGGCACGTTAATTGCCCCCCCCATTTTCTAAAGATACCAATAAAGTTTTTCATAAATCAAAATTCTCTTTTAATTTTCATAATTAAAACTATTGCCACAATTAAAGATCCTATTAAGGGATAAAGGAGGAAAATATGTTGAAAAACAAATATTTATAAATGCAGAACAGGGCTTGTGAGTTTTATCGAGTACTTTACCTTCAAAAGCAAGACTGAAAAAACTCTTTGTAACCCTGTCTGCTTAGAATAAATTTGATGCATGAGTTTAAATAATTTTTAGGATTTTTACAATGAAAAGGAAACTAATTTTTGCCTTGTTTGTAACTTTGTTTTTAGTGCAAAACATTGTTGCACAAATTGATACATCAAATATATATCCATTGGAAGTTGGAAATTTTTGGGAGTACAAAGGTGGTGGTAGACACTACTATGAAAAAGTGATTGGTTCAGAAACAATGTCTAATGGTAAAAAATATAAGATATTGCAAAGAGTTGATTTGAACGACAACCATACAATCAATTTATTCAGAAGAGTTGAAAATAATAAAAAAGTGTACTATTACAATGAACTTAATGGGCTTGAGTCCAAAATATATGATGTAAGCTTGCCTAAAAAAAGCACATGGGTTTTTATAGATAATACGTACAGTTATATTGAGAATATTACTAATGAGTATTATGCTCTAATTCAAGATACAGCTAGGATTTATTATATGTCGCTCATTAAAATAGACTCAACGTTTATACCACCCGATACAAACTGGATGCATTTATATGATGATTTTGCAATTGGTATAGGACCTATCTTGATAGGAGATATTACAGGTTATTGGACATTGAGAGGAGCTATCATTAATGGAGTAATATATGGGAGTATAACCGTTGGTGTAGAGGAGGACATTCATATTCTGGAAAACAATTCTATAGGAATTGTTTCGTATCCAAATCCGTTTAATTCATCTTGTAAGATTCAGATTAATGTGCCAATGAGTCAAGAAATAGAATTAACGCTCTTTAACATACTCGGAGAGGAACTATTAACTATCTATGAAGGAGGTTTAGAAAGTGGTATACAGACAATTAATTTAGAAATGCCGAAGTATTTTAATTCTGGGATATACTTTGGAGTATTAAAAACTATGGAAGGAAATGTAACAACAAAACTTATTTATTTAAAATGACGGAGGCTAAGTGAAAAATCTATTTTAACAATCTTCATTATATTTATGAACAGTATTGTGGTCGCCCAAACTGTTGAAGCAATCAATTGTGCTCCTGTTAATGTTGATTCATTGTTCCCATCTACAACCACGACAACAGCAGTGGAAAATGCATATGGAATTATTCCTGGGGGTAAGAAGAAAACTGCTAGTGGGACTCTTAAAGTGTTGGTAGTCTTTGTAAGATTTAAAGATGATACAAGAACCCATTCAAGTATTTGGCCAAATGCATCAGTACTTCCAACATGGGCTTCCACATTAGTTGATGATGAGATTCCATCAAATAATATTTATCAAAACATCAATCTTTCTAACTTTTTCGATAGAGAATCTGGAGGTGATGGAGACGGAACTCTTGGTGATTTTCAAATGATTGGCGATGTTTATTATGTAACAACAGATGAAAACAAGAGCTATTATAGCAGTGATGCTGCTGTGAATCAACATGTTTTAAGCAAATTAGATGCTACTGTTAATTACAAGGAATATGATAATTGGAAATTCATGGATGGTGGTAAAGATTATATTCATGTTTACGACCCATACGATCCATCAACAGGAACAGGTGGAGATGGAAAATTAGATCACATTTTTATATTTTGGCGTGATTATTCCATTTCCTACTGGACAAGGTATGGAGCAAGTTTAGGCGGTTATGCTGGTATTGAAACCACTTATAATTCGTCTGATGGTGTAACTGTAGCATCTGGCGACGGATCCATGCAATTGGATATATTGAACAAAGGTGGGACACTAGCACAAAGCTCTAGACCAATAATGGTATCAGCACATGAATATACACATTTTCTGTTTGGAGGAAATGGTAATGTAGATTCACATTTCGATGGACCAGCAGGGCATGGAGGTGATCCAGGAGCGAATATCGGGAATATTAGTCGGTTCGCATTAATGACAAGTGGAGAGATTTATGGAATGTGTGCATATGAAAAATACAGATTGGGTTGGTTGGAGCCGACAGTTATTACATCAAATACTACCTATAAATATTTATCCGATACTCACGTCGAAAATGATGCTATTATGATTCCAATAAAATTTAATGCATCTGGGGATCTTATCGAATCATATTTCATTGAAAATTATCAAACGACAAATTCTTATTCGGACGCAAATCCATTTAAAACAAAAAGTTTATTCAACCATACATTTACTCATGGAATTCTGGTCTATCATATAGAAGAGGAGGATTTAGATTACCCTACAAAAACTGTAGTAGATTTGGAATGTGCTGATGGTCTTTGGGATTGGGGGCTTTCAGCCGGAACAAGTACTCCCTCAGATAGAACAGATGATGTGTTAGTTAAGGCAACTCCGAATAAAGATTCTGGATTAGATGAACGAGACTATATTGAAGTTGATGTTGGTATTTACACATATGATGACTATTTGCCGCTCACATTATCCTCCAATCCAAGTGATGATGAAAGAAGACGTTATAACGAAGATGCTTGGTTGGGCGATATGGATGATTTTTTCACGTTGGATAATTCAAGAGTATTTTCTAAGTGGAGCAATCCTTCAACGATAGAGTATGATGCAACTGCCAGTAATTTTGGATTTGAGATAAACACATACAGTAGTTCTCACAAAGCATATATTCTGAATTTTGGTTTTGATGAAAATACAGTTAAAGGGTATGCCCCCTCAAAACCGATGGGGCTTACTCTTTCTGGGGATTACAATTCCGAAGTTGAGTTAAGTTGGACTGCAAATACTGAACCAGATATGATTGGTGGTGAATATAAAATTTATCGAGCTGAAGTATATGGAACAGGAGACCCAACAAGTTGGTCTTTGGCTGCCACAATTGATGCGTATTCTGGTTCTACGGCTGTAACATCATGGACAGATAATGAATCTCTTATTTATACCGGTCCTAAATGGCTTCACTATAAAATATCTGCTGTTGATACACAGGACAAAGAATCCCTTCCTTCCAATCCTGAAAAAATTAATGGCAGACTACCAAAAATAAACAACGAGGAAGAATTAGAGATTACTACTTATGAACTTTTTGCTAACTACCCAAATCCATTCAATCCAAATACACAAATCACATATCAAATACCTAAAGATGCATTTGTGAATTTGGTCGTTTACAATTCATTAGGCCAAGTTGTAGAAAGATTAGTTAATCAAAATCAGACTACGGGTAAATACAGAGTTGAATTTAATGCATCTAAGTTGCCAA
>QILJ01000526.1 GCA_003233295.1 Ignavibacteria bacterium
TTCAGAAATGGCTCAAATCCCATCATCCTTTTCACTGGTTTATTGAGTTTTACGGGATTCTGAAGAGGGGTGGATTTGATGTAATTATCGGGAATCCCCCTTATGTTGATTTCAAGAATCTAAAAGATTATGTAGCTAAAGGATACAAAACAACCAAAACAAGAAACCTCTATTCCTTGATCCTTGAGAGATGTCAATACATCATCTCTGATAATTCGCGACAAGGCTATATTGTTCCAGTCTCTTCGATTGCAACAGAAGGTTATTTAGAACTTCAAGATACACTAAGAAATCGAAAAATTATGTTTAGCTCATTTGATGATAGACCATCTCACCTTTTTGACGGATTGGACAAGAATACCCTATCGATTCTGCTGTTAGCAAATAGAGTCAGCCAATTTTACGGCCATTCAACCCGCCTGTGCAGATGGAGTGCTGATGAGAGGAATAATTTATTTCCACTTCTTAAGTATAATCTCACGCCAAAACCAGAGATTAAGGGTTGTTGGCCGAAAATAAGCTCTCCAATCGAGGAAAGCATTTGGAACAAACTGTTCCACACAGACAAACCTCTTTCAATATTTTATGTTGAGAAATCGTCTTTTATATCTTACTATTCGCGAAAGGTAAACGCCTTCCTACAAATTCTTAACTTTGTGCCGGAGGTTCGTGATGGCAAGGGTAACCTTCGCCCTCCGTCTGAATTTAAAGAACTTTATTTTTCCTCTAAAGCAGAGGCTGACGCGGTATTTTGCTGCTTTAATAGCACTCTCTTTAGATGGTTCATGGATGTAGTATCAGACGGCAGCCACGTAAACAGACGTGAAGTAGATAATTTTCGATTTAATCCTCGAAAGGTTGCCACCGATTTCCCGGAAATCGGCAAACTCGCGGCTCGTCTGTCGAGTGATTTAAGAAAAAACTCTGAGTCTCGGACGATGCGATACAAGCATGATACTCTGACAGTCCAGTGTATCATTCCAAAAAATTCCAAACCCATCATTGACGAAATTGACAATTGTATTAGCAAAACATTACGGCTTCACTGATGAAGAACTGGATTTTATAATCAACTACGACATCAAGTATCGGATGGGGATCAATAGTTAGGAGAGTTTTATTATATGAGCAAGAAAACTCCAAAACATCTATTTTCTTCAGATAGACCTATAAATATCCTTAGTGACGATTTACTAGGAAGGGTTGGATTTGCCGATTCATTAGCTTTAGCAATTAAAGGTTGGACTGGTAATGACAGCCTTGTTATTGCTTTATATGGCCCTTGGGGCAGCGGTAAGTCTTCAATCAAGAATATGGCTCTTGAATTACTCCGCAAAGCTAAAAAAGAATGTCCATTTATTGTTGAGTTCACACCATGGCAATGGGCGGGACAAGAACAACTTGCAGAAGCGTTTTTTAGAGAGATCGGGACAGTATTAGAAAAAGCAGATAAAACAAAAGGAAAGAAACGGGCGGTCAAGTGGCATCAGTATGGTTCATATTTATCAATGGGAGCTTCGATTACAAAATCTTTGAAAGTTGTTCTTCCTCTTTTAGGAGTTCCAGTGTCTGTCATTCTAGATGCTATTAGTAAAGGTTTAGAAGAATCCTCAATGCTAACAAAAGAAGGTGAGGACTTAAATGCACAGCCAGAAAGTACTCTTAATGAAACAAAAAGAGAACTTTCTGCAATGCTTAAGTCATTATCAAAGCCTATTCTTGTCGTCATGGATGATGTAGACCGATTATCTGCTGATGAAATCAAACTGCTGTTTCAGTTAGTAAAGGCTAATGCAGATTTTCCCAATATTATTTACTTGCTTCTTTTTCAAAGGGATATAGTAGAGAAAAGCATTGAAAGTATTTCACCTATTGCCGGGAGAGATTTTTTAGAAAAAATAATACAGGTTGGTTTTGATATACCAAGAGTTGAACGCTCACGCCTTGAAAAAGTTCTGTTTAATAAACTTAATGAGTTGTTGGATGATAATGTGATTGAAAAACGTTTCGATCAGCATCGTTGGGGGAATATTTATATTCTTGGACTAAGTCCTTATTTTGTAACTCTGCGAGATGTATATCGTTTTCTTGCAACATTATCTTTTCATATTTCATTATTTCGCAATAAAGGAAGTTTTGAAGTCAACCCAATTGACTTGATAGCTCTTGAAGTACTTAGAGTTTTTGAACCAAGTGCTTATCATCAACTTTTTGGAATTAAGCAATTATTAACAAATCTATCCGAAATCAATAATGATAATTCAGAAAGAGAAATACGCAAGACTATAGAAAATATTATAAATATAGTAAGTGAGTCTAAACGGGATCAAGTCAAAGAAATTATAAAGCAATTGTTTCCTCCGGCGGAGTGGATATTTGGAGGTTCCCATTATAGCTCGGATTTTGAGGAAGAGTGGTACCGCGATTTACGAGTATGTCATATAGATGTGTTTGACAGATACTTTCATTTCACTATTCCTGAAGGAGATATATCTCAAGCTGATATTGACAGGATTCTTTCACTGACTGGCAATAGAGAGGAGCTTGTAACAGAGTTTAAATCCTTAAGCCGCCGTGGGTTGCTTGTAGTTGCTCTAAATCGCTTAGAGGCTTATAAAGAAAGGATTAACTTGCATCATGCTGTCCCTTTTATTACAGCTTTGATGGATATTGGTGATGAATTACCTGAAGAAGTTGTAGGATTTTTTTCTATTGGCACAGATATGCATATTTCAAGAATTATCCATTGGAATCTTAAGCAGGAAAAAGATGTAAAAAAACGAGGGGATATACTGAAGAAGGCTATGAAAGAAACAATTGGTCTCTACATCCCAGTAATGAAAACCTCTATAGAAGATAGCAAACAAGAACGCCAGAAAGCTCCAGATAGTTTTGCCGTGAATGAAGACGACCTTAAAGATTTAATTAATATTTGCGTTGAAAAGATAACTCGAGCTACAGAGTCGGGAGCATTAATATGCCATCCCAAAATGGAATATATTCTCTATCATTGGCGTGAATGGACTTCTCCAGAGGAACCAAAAAAATGGGTTGCCCGATTAATTGAAACGCAAGCAGGCCTTCTTTCTTTCCTTTCCTCATTCCTATCGCAAACAAAATCTCATGGCATGGGAGACCATGTCTACAGAACACATTGGCGTATAAGTCTCGAAAGCATTGAAAATTTTATTTCTGCAGATAGACTTGCAGAAAAAATTAAAGCTCTAAAAAATGAGAGTCTTGCTGAAAAGGAGCAAATAGCAGTTAGTACATTTCAAAAAGCTTTGAAACGAAGAAAAGAAGGAAAGCCAGATGAAGATTGGCGAGATAATGACGATTAATAGAACATTGAACCTTTATAACAATAAATCTAGATATAAGGACCAGATTAAAAAATCAACTACAACATCAAATGTCGCATAGGACATAGGACGGGATATAGTCTCGGAATGATTAAATGAGAATAAAAAAAATTAATATAGAAAACTTTCGTTGTTTTACTACCCTTGGAATCTCGTTTGAAGAATTCAATTCGCTCGTTGGTGAGAATGGTACGGGTAAAACCGCAGTTTTAGAAGCCATTAACCTGGCTTTATCCCCTGCTTTTGTTGCCTCCCGTATTGATGAACAGGATTTCAATAATCAGGACTCAGGGGATATAAAAATCAGAATACTCTTTGATGAAACATTTATTGCCAAACTTCCGGATGGATATGCAACTCAAGATGTTCCGTGTATCGGGGTAGAACTTTCAGTAAAACGAAGAAGCCAGTCCGCTCCGGGGAAAGCTCTTTCGGAAGAATTTGTTGTTTCACATTATGTGATGCCTGATGAATCAGTCTCAAAAACAGAGGAAGGCTGGAGTGTTAAAAGAAAAAACGGAAGTGATTACAAATTCACTACTCGCCAATTGTCCTTTCCCCTTGATTTAGATAATTTCCCTCGTTGCTTTTATTTTGATAAGAATAGAGAAAAACAATCAAAAATCGGGTTCAATTCAACACTTCAAAAGATAGCACAGGAATATAATTGGCGCTTTAGAAAATCACTTGAAAATAACAAGAAAGATCTTCAATCAAAATGGGACGAAACATATGAAATGGTTATCAGCAATGTAGATGAGAAGAAGCTAAAGGATACTTTTAAACCGGTAAAAACAAAACTTATAAGTTTTTTAGGCAAAAAATATGAGGGACTGGAACTGTCAATTTTAAATCTTGAACAACCATTTTCTAAGAGTTTTTATTCTTTGCGTGACGGTTTAAATCAAGTTGAACTTTCAAAGTTAGGTTCTGGAATCTCTATGATTGTTTCCTATCTTTTACTGGAAACTATTAGTAGCCTTGCAACGGAACAGTTAATTATCCTTATTGATGAACCAGAACTTCATCTCCATCCCCAATTGCAATATAAGTTACAACAACATTTAAGGAATAGTTCTCCACAGATTATTATTTCAACCCATTCAGAAGCCATGATCGATATTGGTGACTGGCGCTCAATAAAGAGATTTGACAAAAATTATAATTGCTGCCCTAATCAAAAAACATTAGACATTATTCTTGACTACAAAGGAACGTCGAAAGCAACAAAAAAACATTTGGAAGAGTTGAAACAATACTATAAAGACAAAACGATATTCTTCAGAGAGAATAATGAGATACTCTTCGCACGTGCCTGTCTATTGGTGGAAGGACCAGTGGACAAGTATGGCATCCCAGTTTTGTCTGCATTGTTTGACACTCTTGAGATTACCGACCTCACGGTTATCTCCTGCAATGGAAAAGAGAAAATTCCTTATTATCAATTAATTTGTAGAACCTTCGGGATACCGTATTTCACATTGTTTGACTTGGACGGGAAAGAGGAAACAGACGAGGAGAACAAGACAATAATAAACTGGTCAGAAGGAAAGTGTTGGCATGCATTTCCCAATTCCATAGAACATTTATTTGGGACCCAAAATGCTGAACATAAAGCCTCTGCGACTATGAAGGCGATTGACGATTGCGAAGCTTTACCCGAAGAATTATCAGAAGCATTTCAAAAAATACAATTATTTCTTTCCAAGATTAAAATATAATGCAAAAGGTGCGAGATAGCCAGGAGGATCAATTGACGAAGGAAGAACGTGCTAAGCGAGCAGTGGAACTTACGGTTAAGAAAAAGAAATTCGGAAGAAGAAGGA
>QILJ01000275.1 GCA_003233295.1 Ignavibacteria bacterium
GCATAAGCGGAAAGTTCTTTTATTTCATCTATAGTCAAGGCATCGTTAGGAGCAAACTCCGGATGTGACTTCGTTTTTACAACATCCTCAATGTAATACGTCAGATAATTGTACTTCAGTTCAGATAGTCTTCTTATCTGATATTTCATATATTTCATATTGGGAATTGGACCGCGGCTGATGTCATCCATTAATGCTCTGAATTTCATTTCGGGAAAATCTATTATTTCAACTAATGGCAATTTCCCCTTTTCACGATAAGCGATCAATAACTGCTTTAATGTTTGCAATCCATAAAAACTTCCAGCCTCTGAAGCAGCAGCAATAATAATTTTATCCGGTTCAATACTTAACTGGTAACCTTCCTCTATGAATGATTGTTTATCCTTCTCTTTTAACCCTAATCCTTTAATCTTGTTTTTTGATAATCTATTAATTTTCACAACTATACTACTATTAACGGATTTTGAAACCTCAGAATTATAAAAACTTAACGATTTATTAAACTCACTTTTTAACGGTTGGAAAACTTGAGCATTAATATCATCAAACACAAAGTTTATGTTTTTGTTCAACAGTTCAAGTTCACCCTTGTTAAATATAACTTTTTGAGGTTGTGGAATTATAGGTAGATCGTTAGTTGAATTTTCAGAGCTGCAACCAATAAGAGTTAAGAAGAAAAATACTATTATTGCAAAACTCTTCATCCCTCTTCTCAGTTTTATTTATTGATCTGCTTTTCTAAAAACTCTGCTGCGTGAATATATGCAGAGTCCAAGTCATCAACGCCTGATTCGTCTCCGCCAATGTCAATCCCGAGATAGCCATTGAATTTTATCTTCTTTAATGTATCGAAAAAAACATCCCAACGTATTTTTCCTTTTCCAATCCCAAGATGCTCAATTCTTTTTCCATTGTTATCCGAGATATGAATATAGTCGATAAACTCTGCCAATCGAATTAATGATAGCGAGAGGTTTTCCTTTAATGCAAATTGATTTGCTGTATCAAAGGTGAATCGTAAATTTTCTCTATTTACATCATCATAAAACTTTAAGAAAGCATCGGCATTCGATGAAAGCAAACCAAGTGCTGGATGCAGTTGAAAAGTTAAATTGTAATTTGCCGCAATGTCACAGCATTCTGAGTATGTGGCAGTTAAGCTATTCCAATACTTTTCCCAATCCAAATTTTGGGGGAAATAAGCTGTACCAATCTCCTCTTCGCCATAATGACGAACTACAGGAACATCTTCCGGGAATTGATATGGAGGGAGAGGAGCATTATCCAATACACCTTTTGCCCCGATCTGTTTCGCAATTTTACATCCCTTTTCAAAAAACTTCAATTGATCTTTAACAACTTCTTGTGAAGGAGAAGAAAGTTTAGGAAGTACCACGCAGAAATATGGAACGTTCAATTTTAGATTATTTAGCTTCTGAGCAATATTGTCTTTTAATTCATAGACCTTATTCAAGTGTTCTTCTCTAATACCTTCCAATTCGATTGATTGAAATCCAAGTGATGACATTTCATCAATATATTTAAGTGTGTTTTCTGCCGCTGGTGGATAACCGTATTTTGTTATTGAGTAAAGATAAGCACAGACAATATTTTTGCTAATTTGTTTCAACTGCTCAACCCAATAATTCCAACCATAGTCATTCCTATTGTAAAAGCCGTAACAAGTGCAAACATTACATTACTGAAAGTGGTCGCCTTGTATTCTCCCATCTGATCTTTTTTATTCACTTGTACCCACATCAATATCAAAACTATTGGAGTGACGAACAATCCCAATGCTTGCGACATTATCATCACAAAAACAGGGCGTCCGCCAAAGATAGGAACAAACAAACCAAGTGAGGCATAGAATAAAATAATCCCGCGATTAATTGCTTTGGAAAAGTCCACCTTCTCATTTTTATAATCTGAAAGGAGTAATGGTATCAGCATATAGTGGGGGAATAATGACGACACCCCTGCCGCCACTATTCCGGTAACAAAAATCGAAACAGCAAATCTTCCGGCTAATGGCTCTAAGAGTTTAACCATATCAATTACATTTTCAACTTTCAGTCCTTCAACATACAATGTTCCTGCCGCAGCAGCCATAATAGCAATACTCAGTATGAACATAAGGCTTGCTGAAATCTTTGCATCTTTCTTCTCATTTTTAAGATCACCAAGTTGCCAGCCTTTTTCTTTTACAGTTGAAGACCTAACAACATAAAGAATTCCGCCCATTGTTGTTCCGATCATTCCAGCAACTATTAATCCGGCATTTGTTCCGCCTGGAATTTTTGGAATAATTCCCTCAATCACTGCAACAGGATCTTCAATAACCATAAATGATGATAGGACAAAGCTTAATCCCATAAGCCCTACAAATAAAGCTAATATCTTTTCAATTATCGAATAGCGCCCATTAAATAAAAGAGTAACTATTATTGCTGCAAGTACAATCGTAATAATAATGGTATTAAATCCTTCACCGCTTGCTGTTAACGGACGCGACCACTCTCTTATAACATCTGATACTACAGCCATTACTCCAATACTTGAAACCATTTCAGAAATTATCAAAGCCCATAGAACTGTTAGTGCATAAGGTTTTCCGAAATTATCTCGAAAACTTTGAAGTGCAGTTTTTCCAGTTACTATTGTATACCGCCCGAATGTAATAATTAAGAAATATGTAAAGAGGCACGAAACAAGAACCGCCCATGAAAGTGTCATGCCATATTCAGCGCCGGCGGATGCCATACTTGTAACACTACCTGTTCCAATGTTATAACCAACTAGAAATAATCCAGGGCCGATAGACGAAACAAACAATAAGAATTTTTTCCATTTTTTATTCAAAATAGTTCCAATAAGTTTTTTGTATTATAAATAGACAAATATTCTTTGATTTTAATTTTGGTCATTAAATTTATACTTATAATATGCAGCTAAAAATCTCATCCCAAATGATGTTCCAACATCTCTTTGGGTCATCCATATTTTTCCTTTTTTGTTTCGTACTCTTAGATTCAAAAATGCGCCTCTTAAATTTCTATCTGGATGATCATTGCTGAATCTATTTTTAATAACCCAATTAGCAGAAGCATCAATCATATCTTTGAATTCATCGCCTACACCATATCCAACTAACCTAATATAAAGCATTCCTAGAAACGAGACTGCAGAACCACATATTGATCCTTTATCAGTTGTGCCATCAATAAAATTTTTGTAATAAAAGATACCGCTCTTTTTCTGAAATTTACTTTGGAAGAGAATAGCTTTTTTTGCCGCTTCAAGATATCTTTTATCCCCAGTTAAATCATATCCATCAAGTAATGATTCGGCATACCACAAATTAAACCTCGGATGGAAATTCCCCTTGATATAATTGTTTGGCATAAATCTCATCCATAAGCCCTCCGGAGTTTGATACTCCAAAAGACTTTCACATAGCTCAATAAAAATCTTTTTATATTTTTTATCACCTGTAAATTCATACATATCCTTAAAAAGTGATCCTTCATTATTCGTCCTAGCAACATCAAGCAATGTCTGATTTTTAGTATCCGGCCAAAATGGACTGTTTGATTTTAATACTTCTCCCGTCGACGGATCAACGCAATCATAAAATACTTTATGCTCAGGAACATACATATTATCAAGCATCCATTGCCCAGCACTTGTTGGAACTTCTGCATATTTTTTAATTTTAGTTTCTTTGTAAAGGTTAAACAATCCAGCTGTTCCATCAGATACTGTTGCAAAAATAATGGTTTTACCGGCAGCATCGCCATGAGCTGCACGAATCATTCCTTTCAGTTTAGGATGATCGGTTATTAAAAGACTTACCCACCAGTCACCAGCTTTTTTCGCAGCTTCAAGATATTTTTTGTTACCTGTTATTCTATAAGTTTCAATTAACCCATAAATAATTTGACCGGTATGCCAAGGAGGTTCGTATTCATACCATTTGCCTTCCGTTACATTATAGTCGCATCTTGATTTTCCTTCATCGTCTAATAAAACATTTATTGAATAGTTCGCTCCATCAATTAAAGCTTGTTTCACTTCCTCTTTAGTTGGTTCTTTTACTTCAGCGAATGATACAGATTTTACGCTCAGTATAATTAGAAAAACTGAACTTATGAACCATAATTTTTTATACATTCATACCTCTCATAAAAAATGAACTATTAATAAACATTTATGGTCAACTACCATAAATTTGCAACTGCATAACC
>QILJ01000198.1 GCA_003233295.1 Ignavibacteria bacterium
CAAAATTTAAGATAGGAAAATAATTATGGCAAAAAACAGTAACGTTATAGATAGCAATGAAACTAATTCCCGCCCCTGCTGGTTTGTTGGGGCATCTTACGGTGCTGTAGACGATCAGACAGGTAAGTTTATTGCAGAAGGTATTTGGGTTAATGGATATGAGGATAGGTATCTTGATGTAGTAAAAGAAATAAAAGCCGGAGATCGAATTGCGATTAAGGCCTCATATACGCGAAAGAGGCGGCTGCCTTTTAATAACAGAGGAAACCCGGTATCAGTAATGGCGATAAAAGCGATTGGTACAGTGACTGAGAACGTGGGCGATGGCAGAAACCTTCGAGTTGATTGGGATCCGTCATTCACTACCCCTCGCGAATGGTACTTCTACACATCTCGTGGAACTGTTTGGAAAATAGTTCCAAATAACTGGTGGTGTAAGGGACTATATGACTTTGCGTTTAACGGAAAAGCTCAAGATATTGAGCATTTTCGGAATGATCCATACTGGGCGGAACGCTTTGGTACACATGCGGAAATTGAGAAATGGTTAGGGGAATTCCTTGATTTAACAGCCAAAGTGAAGGATTTCCAAAATAGAAAGGAGGCTGCTGATTACATTGTTAACGATGATGATTGGAATGAAGTGAAAATACGACGATCTACCTTTGAGAAGATTGGCGAACTTTTGGTAGCTACTCATCTCGACATTTCAGATATTAAGAAGCGATTACAATCATCTAGGATGCTGCCACCGCACAGTTCTTTTGGGAGTATGATGAGTGACTTCTTTAAGCATCCGCAAGCTGAGGAGTGGTTAGGAAGGTTTGAGCCATCAGCCAGATTTAGTGAATCCAATGAAATTGAGAGGTTAATTGATGAACTAGTTGAAATGGCTTATATAGGTAAAGATGGAAAACCAAAAAAATCTGAAGCGGCATTTTTTCTAAGCGTGCTTTTGTCATCTGCTTACCCAAATGATTATATGGAGTTTCGTCAAACACGAATTAACGCACTGACAAAGGAACTCCATCACCCAAAAATAGAAGGGAAATATGGTGAACGTTTTTTAGCGTTGAGAGATTTGTATGGAACTCTTGTTGCAACCACAGTATTTCAAGAGAATTTTGGTGATAACGAATATCCGAATGCAATCGTAGGTGGGCTAACTTGGATTATTGAGAATAAAAAAGAGTGGTTCGATGAGCTTGAGATGTTGGGAGATGGAAATATGTCAAAATTATCACGTTATATTAGAGAGTTCTCGACCATCGCATCAAAGTATTTTGAAGAGAATCCTTTTGTCGTTGAAACACATAACTGGTTTCAAGAATTTTTCAAAAAAGAAAATTTGAATAAAGCGGAGTGGAAGGATTTTCAGAACCTAGGTGCGCATATTCATGCTTTTAATTCAAATGCTTTAGCTAAAGCAAACGCATTTGGCCGTGAAAACTATCCCATTGAAGATTACAGAAAAAGTTTTGATTATTTAGCATACGGAGAAGGTGATGCTCTAGAACGAATGCATCAGTTTATGCATGATAATATAAAGTACACGAGCAAATACCTTGGTGAAAGCGCAATGTCAGAAATTGTTGGACAACTCTTTCCAGAGAATTATGTGTTTATGAACACAAGAGATATAGAGGCATTAAAGATACTTGAAATACAACCTGATTATTCGAGGGGCGATGCTTTTGCAATGAGGTTTAAAAAGTTCAATGAAGCTTTAGCCCCTGTTATTAAAGAATATAGTCGAATTGTAGGACAACAAACTCAGGTTCCAATTGGTTTGGAAGTAGACCAGTTTTTAAGCTGGGTATACGAAAATAAGAATACCTCAGAAGATGTAGGTGGTAGAGATACCGAAAAAATGCCCTTGAATACAATTCTATACGGTCCTCCAGGAACGGGAAAGACATATCATCTCAATGCATATAAATCCCAATTTACTTCAACCCACACACCAGTAAGTGATGCGGAGTGGCTGAGGCGGGTTTTTGGTGAACTGCCCTTTTGGCAAGTTGTTGCAGCAGCTTTATCAGAAATCCATGATGGTAATGGTGCTAAGGTTCCTGAAATTTCTACTCACCCATATGTAGCAGCAAAATGTGAAACTCTTGGGAAAACAAAGAATATTTCTCAGGGTATTTGGGCTCAGTTACAAATGCGAACAACACCAGATTCCAAAACTGTAAACTTTACCAAGCGAAACGAACCATTTATTTTTGATAAAAGTGAAAATTCAGTTTGGCATTTACTTGATAATTGGAAAGAAAACTGTCCAGAAGTGGCTAAAGCCATTCATCAATATAAAAATAAAAAACCGCAGAGAGAGCATACTGCACGTTATGAGTTTATAACCTTTCATCAGTCGTACAGTTATGAAGAATTTATCGAAGGCATTCGGCCTGTGCTGGTAGAAAATGATGATACAGATTTAGCATATAAAATCGTTCCAGGGGTTTTTAAGGAAATGTGCAGGCGTGCCGCCAGCGACTCGAGTAATCAATATGCTATTTTTATTGATGAAATTAACCGTGGAAATATTTCCAAAATATTTGGTGAATTGATTACTCTCATTGAGAAGGATAAGCGTATTGGTAAAGAGCATGCAATGAGAGTCAGGTTACCTAGCTCTGGTGAAGAGTTTGGGGTACCACAAAACCTGCACATCATTGGAACAATGAATACAGCAGACCGTTCTATTGCGATGATGGATACGGCCCTAAGACGTAGGTTTGACTTTGTCGAAATGATGCCTAACCCTTGTTTACTCCATGTTGCTAGTGTCGAAGAAGCTATCGAAGCCACTAGGGAAGAATGGGAGTCTCCAGGTAGGTGGATTTATGATGCTTCAAAAGGTGATTGGGCTTGGAATAAAAATCATTCCGGTGAAGATATCCTTTTAGGGTCTGGAGATGCTGAAGAGAAGGTTTGTTTGCGGCGCATGCTCCATGCTATAAATCAAAGGATTGAAGTTCTTTATGACCGGGAGCACACCATAGGCCATGCATATTTTATGTCACTGGACAGTGAATCAACGATTGGTGATTTAGCCTCTGTTTTTGCCAACAGGATTATCCCTTTGCTTGCAGAGTACTTCTTTGAAGATTGGGACAAAATCAGAATGATCTTGGGTGATAACCAAAAGAAAAATCAGGAATATGCATTTATTTGTGAGTCCAAGGAACACGATTTCAAAGAATTGTTTGGTGATGCCGATACAGACTATTTTGACTCCGAAAGTAAAATTTATACCCGTAATGAGGGAGCCCTCGAAAAAGAGGCTAGCTACATAGGTATTTATGAGGCTGTAGGGGATTAGTTCGTGGTAAGTAAGCATATTATTTTACGGGAATTTGGTTATTTGATTCCAGAAAAGTCTGGTATCACTGACAGTCAGACTACCCGCAAGATAAGTTCAAATGCATTTAACTATCTACAGTCATTGTTGTTTGATGAGAGTAAAATTAATGACGAACACCAATACTTTTTGCGATCTGCCCGCCAGCAGGGTAGCGAAGCATTGCAGGTATGTAATTATGTTGGTGTGTTGCAAACACCTTGCGGCACTCAGATAGAAATACTACCTAAAATTCATGATGGTGATAATGAAGAAAAAGTTCGCAACATTCTTATTGGGATGTTGCGCTATCTCCGAAGCAGTTATTTCCGATCGTCCAGAAATGCAATGCTACACGATACAAAGATGCCTCTCGCTGAAGTGTTCTTTCAATACTTTCTAGGTGAGGTCAACAAGCTGGTCAAAAAGGGCATTCGCTCTGATTATGTGGCTCAAGAAAAGAATCTGAATTTTCTTAAGGGTAAACTGATATTTCCTCAGCATATCCGGGTTAATGTGGTTATGAAACACCGTTTCTTCGTTCAGTATGATGAGTACCTCCCGGACCGTGCCGAGAATCGCCTCATTCGAAGTGCTTTGGAGGTTATCACCAAAATAAGTCGTTTATCCGCCAATCAACGATTGTGTCGAGAGTTGTTATTCGTTTTTGATGAAGTACCACTTTCTCTGGATTACAAAATTGACTTTTCCAAGTGTCGTAGTAATAGGGCCATGATCCACTATCAGCATGTGATGGAGTGGTGTGGGTTGATTCTGGGTCGGCGTAGTCCGGTATCCAGCAAAGGTAAGACAAATACAATATCTATCCTCTTCCCCATGGAAAGGGTATTTGAAGATTATGTAGCAGCCAGATTGAAACAAAGCTTTCCGCAGTATCACGTTC
>QILJ01000479.1 GCA_003233295.1 Ignavibacteria bacterium
ATTCACATCAGAAATTACAAACTTGCCGTCGGGTCCGTTCTCAATAATATTATCTAATTCAATTTTACTTTTATAATTAAAATTTCCTGCAACGCTAATATTAAGTTTGCCCTCATAAACCCCATTCCCAATACTTTCTAATTCCAAGTTGAAATTCTTATTCCCGTTACTTGCTGTAACTGTGATGCTTGCATCATTTCTGGGTGTAAGAGTTTCATCGTAAATACTTGCGCGGAATTCTATATCATCATTTCGTGCAAAAACTTTTTTTACCGGTGAAACAAAAAATCTTTTATTCTGTTTATAAGCGTACAACCACTTGATTGAATTATTTAGGAAGGATTCTAGGAGCAGGGATGACCTCTTATTGCCCTGAAGTTTCCATTTCCAAACACCAAATCCATTTAAGACAATTTTCCTATTACCTCCTATATTATTAGTAATGATCAAGGGGATATCAGTTTCAACATTTTTGATTTTTGAATTCACTAGAATTTGACTTCCCGGTACTGTTGATATTTCAGTCTCTGATTGAAATATAGGAGGAAGCTCATTCCATAAAGTTATATCACTTTGATTGGATGCAATAAGCGGATCAGTTATAGAATATACTGCCGGTCGAACTTCTCTGAATGCATTTGCATAAGCCTGCAGCTTGAACGGCAGATCAATACTGAATGAGTTCAATTCCCTTTGAGCAACAGATTGCGAAAGAATGAAAAAATATGGTTTCCTTTTATTCTTTACCGCTTTGGTTATATTCGCAATTAATTCCGGGGGTGAATATCGAGTAGGGAAATCAAGCATTAGTAGAATATCCGATGAATCGATCTTGGCTTTGAAATTATTATTTGGTAAGAACTTATCTTTTGTTATCTGGATAATTTCACTCACCTTCAGATTATCGTTATCATTAAATATCTTCTTGATAATAGTCAGATCATAAGAAGGCGCGCCGGCAATGATCAGAAGCTTGATCTTATCATTCAGAATATTGACAACAAAATGATATTTGTTATTATCGTATGTTTCTTCGTTGTTTAATTTACTTACTGCGACAAGCAGATTCTTCTCACCTGGTAATTTAGAAGTATAAGTAAATGAAACATTGTTTAAGCCGGATGACGAAAGCTTCACATTCTGCTGATCGATTAATTTTGAATCTTCATACAAGAAAACAGTAACATTTTTATCAGTTAAATTTTGATTGACCAAAACCGTTCGAATTTCTGTAGGTGTGTTTGCATAGATAAAATCATTGTAAATAACTTTTTTTATTTTCAGATCTGCCTTAGCGGTCGTATCACCAATTGCCACTGTGTAAATGGGAACCCCGATTCGTTCAAAATCTGATGCAGAACTTGAACCGTCATTTATAATTCCGTCACTTAAAATTGTAGCGGAAGCCAGATTGAGCTTTGATTTGTTTATGAATTTCCCAATCTGTTCAAAATTTGTCATGTCCCCGTTAAATTGCAATTTGCTTTCATCCGGATTTAGTATAGTATCTATTGAAGAACTAAAAGAATAATAAAGTTTTTCTCCTTTAACATTTTCTGAAAAATCTTTTAAAAATTTACCGATCAAATTTACTCTATCGGAGCTGTCTCTATGAACAATCGAATGAGAATTATCTACAAAAACTAAGTTTGTCGGTTCTATAGTTTTCGTATATCTTAAAAAAAGCGTCGGTTCAAAAATGAGTAAGATAATCAGCGAGATCGCAACCGCTCTAATTATTATCAGGATTATCTTGAATAATTTTGTCGTTGCCGGAATTGTATATCTATAAATATATAGAGTGTAAATAACGGCTAGAATAATAAACAGAAATAAAAGAGGATAACTAATATTTACGGAGAGGTCTATGGTATCTAAATTTGTCATCCAAAAAATAATTCTTTGTTCTTAAACGTTCAGTTTCAGAGTATCGATATTCCAACTTTTCATTTTTTCAAACATCTCATAGTCTGTAAGATCAAAATGGATTGGCGTTATGGAAGCGTAATTGTTGTTCAATGCAATTTGGTCCTTATCATCGTCTTGATCCTGTATCAGAAGTTGACCGGTAAGCCAATAATATTTACTGCCGTATGGATCAACTCTTTCTTCATAGTAATCATCCCACTTGCTGCGACCTTGCTTGGTAAGCATTACTCCTTTGACTTCATCCTCGGGTAAATCTGGTACATTTACGTTCAATAAAGTGCCTGTCTTCAGTTTGTTCGCGCAAACTAATTTTGCCAATTTAGCTGAGAGTTTAGCGGCATATTCAAAATGTTTTGGATGATGATCGGTAACTGATATTGCAATAGCTGGCACATCCATTATAGCCGCTTCACGAGCCGCAGATACAGTTCCGCTGTAAATTACATTTATTGCCGCATTCGAGCCATTGTTAATGCCGGAAATGACGATATCGGGTTTTTCTTTCAGTAAGTTTTTAATGCCCATTTTAACACAGTCTGCCGGAGTTCCGTTAACCGCATATCCAAAAAACTCATTGTCAATATAATGTTCGGTAACACGCAGAGGAACTTTCATTGTGATGGAATGTCCCGCTGCACTTTGCTCGGTTAAGGGGGCAACAACTGTTACTTCTCCAATATTTTTCAACTCTTTTACCAGATGAAGAATGCCTTTTGCATTTATTCCATCATCATTGCTTACTAAAATCCTCAAACAAACCTCAATTAAGAATAATTTTTGTAAACAAATATAGTTAAAATTAAATGTAAAGGTTATGCAGAATTCTTGCACAAAAAGACACAAGAACTCTATAAGCAGTACAGCACCAAAGATTGTAAGTGCGGACTTAAGTTTCCGAATTTTCTAATCAGTAAAAAATTATCGAAGTTAGAAAACGTAATTCTTAGGAATCACAACAATACCTGTACTTGAAACTTTAAATCTTTTTTTGTCGGTTTCAACGTCAAAACCAATTTCCGTTCCTTCAGGTATGGTCACATTTTTATCAATTATAGCTCGTCTTATTCTTGAATGACGTCCGATGTTGCATCTATCCATTATTATAGAGTCCGTGATATATGAATAACTATTTACACGAACGTGAGGTCCGAGGATAGACCTTTCAACAAGCCCCCCGGAAATAATTGTACCGTCTGTAATAAGCGAATTATAAGCTCTACCAACTCTTTCACCTTCATGAGAAATTGTTTTAGCGGGAGGCGATTGAATTCTTTGGGACCTTAAAGGCCAATTTTCATCATACAAATTAAATTCCGGATTAACATTTAAAAGATCCATGCTTGCAGCATAATAACTGTCCAAAGTTCCTACATCTACCCAATAAGGTCTATCCTTCTTATTCTCATCTTCAAATCTGAAAGAATAAAGATTGTAGTTTTCTTTGATCATATACGGAATCACATGTTTACCAAAATCAGTGTTGTCAAGTTTTTTCGATTCCATTTCTTTTAGTACTTTGATCAAAATCTTGGTGGAAAAAACGTAGACGCCCATATTGACAAAGGATAATCCGGGTTTTCCCGGTACTTCGGCTGGATTTTCAGGCTTCTCCAAGAATGATTTTATCTTATAGTTTTCATCAATAGCAATTACACCGAACTGATTGGCTAAACTTGTTGAAACAAATAGTGACGAAATGGAAAGATCGGCTTTCTTATCAATATGATACTGGAGCATCTTTAAATAGTCCATCTTATAAATATGATCACCTGAAAGTATTAAAACGTATTCGCTTTTACCGTCCAATAAGTTTGTATTCTGTTCAATTGCATTTGCAGTACCGGTGTACCAATTATTAGTAGTTTTAAATTGAGGTGGAATAGAATAAATAAACTCACCTAGTTCAGGATTGTAAATATTCCAAGCTTCGTAAATATGTTTATTCAATGAATCGGATTTATACTGTGTCAGAATATAAACTCTACGCAGTCCTGAATTAAGACAATTTGATAAAGTAAAGTCGATTATTCTATATTTACCTCCGAATGGCACCGAAGGTTTAGAACGGAATTTAGTAAGCGGCATAAGTCTTTCACCTTGACCTCCAGCCAATATCATTGTCGTTGTTTTACGCAGTAGTGAAGATCCAGCATAAGCCATAAACGCCTCTATTTATTTTGAATTAAAAAAAATTACAATTATCGGACAAGTCAATAAATTGTTAAGTTTACAGTATCAATAAATACCCATTACTAATTAATTATACTCGAATTGAAAGTCAAGAATAAAATATTAATAATTTTAATTT
>QILJ01000064.1 GCA_003233295.1 Ignavibacteria bacterium
CATGCTTGTAAAAATAATTGCACAAAGTAAAAACGAATCCTTTAATAACATTTTCATAATTATGCCTAACATTTGATTAAATGGTTTTCATACAAAAATAATAATATTTTTTTAGAGTACATGTCTTAACCAAATAATCATTTTAATAAAATCATTTTACTTGCAAGAATTTTGTTCCCAAAGTCCAAAGTATAAATATAAACATCTGAAGATGCCGCCTCACCGTTCTGCAATAAACCGTTCCATGTTGTTTCATAGATTCCAATTCCATTTACATTTACAATTAATACACGAACCAATTGTCCGATAGAATTATATATTTTAATGGTAACCATACCATAAAAATCAACTCCGACAGAAAAGCTGATTATTGTTGAAGGGTTAAATGGATTCGGATAATTACCCAATATCTCAAAATCACTGACGATCAAATCTTTATCAGTTGTTAAAGTTTCTTCTTCAACTCCTGTTAGGTCTTCAGAAAAGCTTGTGAATTCAGTAATTATTCCATAAGCCAGACTCAATGTCATTATCTGTTCTTTTAATGCATCTGCTTCGGGAGTACCTTCGCTAAGTCTATAATACTGAACCATCAAGTATTCGATTTTCTGCTTAGCCCAAATCTTCGGAAGGAATTGATATTTTGCTACTAAGCTATCGGCAAGATCAAGTGTATAATTATACTCAACGGGTTTGCCGAATGCACTTCCTTTCAAAGTAATTGTTGTTTCACCAGGATTCGAATATCTTCCGCTTACGATCATTTGCTGTCCTTTATATAAACTTGGCAAAGGACTCGGATATATTTCTTTAATATCGTTGGATGAAAAACTTATTTCCGTATTAAGTAGTACCGGACTTTTAATTCTCATATAGAAATCTGTTATTTTTTCTTCAACTTCTGCAGTCTCCAAAAAGTCGGCTAAGCCATTATTGTTACTAGCCAATAGCGTAAGTAGTTGTCTATTTGCATCACTGCCAATTCCAAAAGTGAATATTGTAATATCTGTTTCACTCTGCTGTACCGCAGTTTGAACAAGGTTAAGAATTTCGTTAGTATTTGTAACACCAGCGCTGGCTTGACCATCGGTAAAGAAAATAATAATATTTACCGTTGAATCATTTGATGCAGAAAATTGTGAAATTGAAGTTATAAGTGCGTCGGAAATATTTGTGCCGCCGCCGGCTTGTAGAGCAGCAATATAATTGAGTGCATCATTTCTGTTTGCTGCGGTATTGGGCACATGAGTATCTCTGAAACTATATACATTTGATTCAAAGTCAATTATGTTGAATCTATCGCCTTCGTTTAAATTATTTACAATAAATTCTGCGGCGCTCCTAGCTTGAGCAATTTTAATACCATTCATACTACCTGATTTATCTATAATAAGTGTAAATACCTTACTAATTATGTCAGAACCATTCTCCGGATTAGGTTCAGCAACAAATGTAAAATATCCCGTTCCCTCTTCCTTATCAAAAACCAGGGAGTCAGCCAACTTAGTGCTGAATCCGAACAAACCAAATTCATCTGTGTTCAGAGAATATTTAACTTCATAATCTTTATCCGCGGATAAGTTATCCATCTCTAAAGCGATGTGTGCATTAGTACCGTCATTATTGATCGTTTGGCTTGTGTGACTAAGAAATTCAATATTAACAATAGTACGTGACGAAATTAAATTAAATTGAAAGCTCTGTTTCTGTAAAGGTGTATTTTGTAGTATTGTATAATTGTTTGGATAGGAGAAATACACATCTCCTAGATTATAACTGAGAAGCTGAACATATGTCAGCTCGATAATAATTGTCGAATCGGCTTTAAGTTTATCACCAAAATTGAAATAGAGCGGCGCTTGACCTAAATACTCGGTTAAACTGTAAGATATTGTTTCACCGCTGCCGCCTCCGGGTAAAGTAGTATCCTGCGGTTCGGCGCTTATTACCGCTTCTTCCCAAACTCCATTCTTATACCATCTTAAATTTGTTGCACTGGCTCCCTCTGGAAGCGGGAAAGCATACTTAAAGTTCGTGTCACTGCCAAAGTCATTTAAAAACGTTTGACGCGCCGTAACAATAGCAACTTGATTTTCAACATTTACCGAAATGTTTGACGAAACTAATTTTAATAGGGTTGGATTTTCCGAATCAATTATTCCTACACCATTACCCCAAATAGTGATGGAACTTATGAGAAACAAACATATAAATAAAGTAGCTCTTTGTAACATAACTTGCCTCCGCTTGGTTGATAAATTTTAAAGATTGGACTTTCATTTTACTCTCTTGGTTTTTAAGCTTTAAATTCTGTTTTTCAAAAGGAGTGCCAATAAAGAGAGAAGATAGGTTGTGTTCAATTCTTATCTTTTTTAATTCTTTTGAGAACTGTTTCTCTAGCATGGACAATCGTGAATAAGATCAACGGGCTATTTAGTACGCATATTTTGCGCACTTGTGCATATTCTGCGCAGTAGATGAACTACCCCGCTGTAAGCGGACGGAGTATCAATCGGAATATTTTTTCGCCCCAAGGGGCTGGGAATTAAACCCTTGTCCACCTCTGGCGGATTAAAGTTGAAAGTGAAATGTAAATTGAATATCCGGCGGTAATGAATTCGGATAACTATTTATACTTGCAGTACTGATCTCCGGTATAAATGGGATTTCTGAAATAAAAAGAATATCTATTTGTGAATATATCCAAAGCAGTGCATAAGTAACGATCAAAGAATTTCTTATCTTATATGAAGTATTGTAAGCATTATATTTCTCATCAACCAGAGATGGATCCACTTCGTTCAGATATTGACTCCGTTTGTCATTCGCATCAAAGATAAAGTAGATCATCGAACCAAGTGTCAGAGCACTTGCAGATGTTAAAATCCATCCTTTTGTTTTATACCCGGAGTATAAATGCCCCCAGCCTGGTAGAACCATAGAACGAATCACCGCAGCAGAATAAATATCTTTATCAGGTTTTACCAAGATAGTATCGACTATATGAACTGTGTCTCTTTTAACGGTAACCAATGAGTTATTATTTACAATAAAACGACTGTATTCAGCTTTTAATTTTTCGAATTCGTTAATTATCTTGGGTGATACTCTGTTTGGGTCAATTTTATAGTTATCATTCAAATTAAGTATTTCATAAAAACTGGATCTCACTGAATCGGTTTGTCCTAGGGAATAATGGGATATTCCTTTCAGCAAATATATCTCTATCAGATCATCCTTATTAAATTGATTTTTATTCTGAAGTAAATTATCTGCTTGGCTAATAACATTTGAATAGTTGAATGATTGAAATTGGGATTGTAATTCCTTTAAACTTGTTTTATTCTGCCCCAAAATACTGGTGCTAAAGATAAATGAAACTATGCCTAGTAAGATTAATTTTTTCATAGACTATTTCAATACCGTCATTTTCTTTGTCATGATACTATTACCAAACTGTAGTCTGTAGAAATATATTCCGCTTGGCAGATCACTAGCATCAAACTTTACTTCATAATTACCCGGTTTTTGTACTTTGTTTACAAGTGTGGAAATTTCGCTTCCGAGAATATTGTAAACTTTTAATGTAACATTGTAGAGTCTATCCCCTGATTGGCTTTTATTTAATCCATCAGTTATTTGAGCGATAGAGGACTTTAGCCTTCCTTGTCGGTAGGCAGACTCTACAAACGGCAATGTATATTTTATTGTTGTGCTAGGGTTAAACGGATTAGGATAATTCTGTTCCAGGCTAAATGAAATTGGTTCCGATTTAATATCATCCACAGTTGTAGCAGATGAAGCAAGTTCTTCAACACTATTTAATACTTCACCATTCTCATTAAATCCGCCGAGCACATATATTTTTTCATCAGCAGTTGGAACAGCCATTAGATTTGTCCTTGCTTCATTCAACTCCGGACCAGTATTGATATAATAGCTATCACCATATATTGTAAAAACTTCAACTGACCTGAGTGCGGTATTGCCTTCATTGAATCCCCCGATAATATAGATCTCATTCCTCTGACCAAGCTGCACTGCAACACCGCCAGCGCGCGGTTCAAGAAGTTTGATATCAAGTGTATCTAATGTGCGAGTTGAAATATTGAACTTCTGGATAGACTGCAGAACTCCGTTTAACACACCTCCGAAAATGAAGATATCATCACCATAAATTGCCGACATCTGCTGTTCAGGAAATTCATTTACGTATCCATCACCACCAACAAATTTATACAGAACAGAATCATTTGCTACATCATATTCTATAATATAGGAAAGAACATTCGTATCTCTCGTAGAAAATGAGTTACCCCCTATCAAGTAGAAAAGGCTGTCATATGATACCCCTGTTGCAAATATTCTATTAAAATTGGAATCAGCAGCAACAAGTTGAGTTGTATCTGCTTCTGTAAAATTCCAGTTCTCCAAACTCATGTTTATTTCAGTACTGTCATGTATTCCGCCCACTAGATATAGTTTCTCATTTACAATTGAAGATACATGTCCATAACGGGGACTTTTCATATCAGCGACAATTTTACTAC
>QILJ01000349.1 GCA_003233295.1 Ignavibacteria bacterium
TTTCTGCTGGCAACTTTATCAATGCACTCGGGTGAAGTAGCACCTACACAATCTTCTCCGCTTATAGCTTATGAGCTGATCACTTCGAAAAATCCGGGAGTGCAGAACTGGCTTGATAATGTAGTTTATATGATGGTCCCTTCACATAATCCAGACGGAATGGATATGATAGTGGAGCACTATAAAAAATATAAAGGAACGAAGTATGAAGGGAGTTCGATGCCAGGTGTGTATCACAAGTATGTCGGGCATGACAACAACCGCGATTTTGTTTCCTTAACCCAATCGGATACAAAAGCTATTGCAGCCATTTACAACTTGGATTGGTTTCCGCAAGTGATGGTGGAAAAACATCAGATGGGTTATACCGGACCGAGATATTTTGTACCGCCGAATCATGATCCGATAGCAGAAAATGTTGATGCGGGAATATGGAATTGGACAGGAGTATTCGGGTCAAACATTATCAAAGATCTGACAAGTGAAGGACTTGCCGGTGTTTCTCAGCATTATCTGTTTGACGATTACTGGCCCGGATCAACTGAAACATGCATCTGGAAAAATGTTATCGGATTTTTAACCGAAGCTGCAAGCGCAAATTATGCTACGCCTATTTATGTTGAACCGAACGAACTCAAGGTCTGGGGCAAAGGTCTTTCGGAGTATAAGAAAAGTATAAACATGCCTCTTCCTTGGGCTGGCGGCTGGTGGCATCTCAGCGATATTGTTGAATATGAAATTGAGTCAACCAAATCGATATTAAAAACCGCTTCTGATAATAGAGCAGAAATACTGAATTTTAGAAATGACATTTGTAAACGTGAAGTTGAAAGAGGGAAGTCCACTCCTCCTTATTTTTACATAATGCCTAAAAAGCAGCACGATAAAAGTGAGTTAGTAAACCTGGTTAATTTGCTTAAGGAGCATGGAGTTTCGGTCTATGAATTGACCGAAGAAATAAATGTTAATAACAGAATTTATAACTCGGGCGATATAGTTGTCCCGCTTTCACAACCGTTCCGACCTTTTATCAAGGAAGTGATGGAGAGACAAAAATATCCTTTACGTCATTACACTCCGAATGGAGAGATAATCAAACCTTACGATATTACAAGCTGGTCGCTGCCTTTACACAAGGGTGTAAAAGCAATTGAGATAGATGATAACTCAAATGAAATAGATTCAAGATTGAAAAAGATAAGCGGGAACTATTTATTAAAGAGTGAAGCGCCCAAGAGTTATTGGGGAGTTTTGTTAAACGTTAACAATAATGAAAGTTTTAGACTTGCATTTACCGCATTTACAAATGGGCTTGAGGTAAAAAGAACAGAGGAAGAAGTAATTGTGAATAGCGAGGTAATTCCAAAAGGCAGTTTCCTAATTGAGCAAAGTGATGATCTAAATAAAATTTTGAAAACTGCCGAAGTATCTCCAGAATATTTAAATACTAAGCAAGGGATTAAATCAAAGCCGGTAAGTATGCCTCGTATCGGATTGGTTGAAACTTACTTCCACGATATGGATGCAGGCTGGACCAGATATATTTTTGATACTTATAGCATCCCATTTAAAGTTATTCGTCCCGGTGAGTTCAAAGACCTGAATTTATCCAAGAGTTTCGATGTTGTAATATTCCCTAACTCAAGAAAGTCAGTTTTAATGGATGGGAAATATAAATCCGGTGATGATTATTTTGTGACAGATTATCCGCCGGAATATACAAAAGGTATGGGAAAGAAAGGTCTGAACAAAATACTGACCTTTGTCGAAAACGGGGGAATTGTATTATCTTGGGGTGCTTCAACAAATCTGTTCATGGGAGCACTGAAGATTGAAAAGTCTAAAGATGATGTTGAGGAATTTCAGCTTCCGGTAAAAGATGTTTCAAAATCACTAAGTAAAAAAGGGTTGTACATACCAGGTTCTTTTGTTAGTATGCATCTGATGAAAGATCATCCAATAACGTATGGAATGGAGGAAAACATCGGTGTTTTTTATAGAGGCAGACCTGTGTTTGAAACCTCTATACCCAATCTGGATATGGATAGAAGAGTGATTGGTAAATTCCCGGAAGAAAATATTCTACTCAGCGGTTATAGTGAACACGAAAAAGAATTGGGAGATAAAACCGGTTTAGTTTGGCTAAAGAAGAGCAAGGGTCAGATCATTCTGTTTGCATTCAATCCCCAGTTCCGTGCATCGACTAATGTATCATACAAATTGTTATTCAACTCTTTGCTTTTACCAAAGCTTTAGAAAATGGAGGTAATGAATGCTGAAAAATATTCCTAATATTCTATCACCGGAATTATTGAAAATATTAATGGAAATGGGTCATGGTGATGAAATAGTAATTGCCGACGGTAATTTTCCCGCGGCAACAATGGCAAAGCGGCTTATCCGTTTGGATGGTCATGGTGTCTGCGAGGTATTAAGTGCGGTGCTTAAACTATTTCCGCTTGATACTTATGACGATAAACCGGTTGGACTGATGGAAGTTGTTCCGGGAGATAACGTACAGCCGAAAATTTGGGATGATTATGCAAAAATAATCAAGGAGAGCGGCGAATCTTTTGAATTTATCGAACGATATGATTTTTACGAAAGAGCTCAAAATGCTTTTGCAGTTGTAGCTACAAGTGAATCAGCACTATATGCTAATATCATTCTAAAGAAAGGTGTTATTGAAAATATCACTAATAATTAGTGATAACTTGCATACAATTAGGATAATTTATCTTTAGAAATATTGGATAAGCATAAAATAATATTTTTTACTAAATTATTTTTAACGGATTTGCAAATAACTTAGCGGTAAACAAATTAACTAAATTCAAATGTATAAATTAAGCCAAAAACATAGCGAAGCAAAATCGATGCAGACGGTTTACCGTCAAGTTGATTTGCTAGTTTCGCGACCGGAGGAATATTGTTATTCAAGTGCACGAAATTATATAAACCAAGATCACTCTATAATTAAAGTTAATACAGAGATGTTAGGTGTTATTATTGAATAGTTATTTGAGTATTTTGGTAGTACATTGTCACCGAATGGTCGGTGACAACAAGGTTACTGGGCTAATGTATTACTTTGAAGCGTTTGATGAATATCTAAATGGTAAAAACTATCCCGACCCTGAAATTGAAACTCCATATTTTGTAATTGAATCATGGAACCCGGTTACTGGCAGAAGGTAGATTTTAATCGAGGTTACAACGGTTGTCATGGCTGTGCTTAAGGTGCGAGGTGTCTTCCGAACTTGATTCAGAATCTAAGAATCAAAGTTATTATAAAAATAAATTTGAATTATAGCTACTATTATCTTATTTTAATTCAAGTAAGTGAGAGTCCGTTAGACAGATAGAGGAAAAAGTTTATGAGACGAAATTGAATTTCTTACTAACATTCCGGAATGATTTCGTTTTGGTCGAGTTAAATAATAGTTATATACACAAGTAAATTATGAAAATTGGATTTTTATTTGGTTCTGGATTGTCGTTAAAAGCTGGTTATCCATCAACTAGCAAAATTACTGAAAGTGTGATTTCTGGTAAAAATATTTTTCGACATCCAGACGAGAATTACTATTTTGGACAAAGCCCAATGGCACATACTGGTTTTCCTGAAGAATATCTTAGTAGAGTTTTAATATTTCTTAATCGAGTAAAAGTTGAAAGTGATTTATATTATTTCCCTTTCCCTGATCGATCTACTAATTATGAAGATTTGTACTACATCTGTAATCAAATAAATGATAGCGAATCATTTAATTATGACAATCCAATAGTACAATCATTTGTTGATAAAATTCTTCCGGACATAAAATCGTTATTTGAAAAACGCAAATCAGAAATTAGGGGTACTTGGAATTTACTAGAACTAACAAGTGAAGCGATGAATTATATTGTTGATACTGCTTGGCACTTACTAAATAAAGATGTTGTAGAAATAAATTATTTGTCTTTTCTTACGCAGTGTTATGATAAGGATGTTTATTCTAATATTTACATCTTTACATTGAATCACGATACTTTATTAGAACAGTATTTTTCCTCAAATTCAATTCCTATTCAAGATGGCTTTTCTGAACCAATAAACAATGTTCGATATTGGAATCAAAAATTTTTTAACGAATCAAAAGAAAAATTATCACTAATAAAGATTCACGGTTCAGTCAATTGGTTTAGATATAATCATGAAGAAAATCCAAAAACT
>QILJ01000021.1 GCA_003233295.1 Ignavibacteria bacterium
CTTCTATCTGCTACCATTAAAACAGAATTGGAAATTGCTTGTCCAGAGAGACTGGTACCTGCTGCACGAAATGTGAGGGGGACTTTCATCTCGTTACACTTTTGCACCACAAATTGAACTTCTTCCGAATTCTTAACTTTAATAACAATTTGAGGAATCAGTCTGTAAAAACTAGCGTCAGTACCATAAGCAAGACGATTGAGTTCATCGGTATAAATTCTTTCTTTGGGAATTTTCTTTGCAAACTCATTATAAAGTTTGCTATAATTTTGCCCATCCATTTTCTATCTCAAATTTATAATTATTTCCCGCATGCTTTTTCAACATCCTCAACAGTTTTAGGAATTGGTGATTTACCTAAAACTCTGTGACTGTCTTCTGTAACAAGAATATCATCTTCTATTCTTATTCCGCCAAAGTCCAGATACTCTTCAACCTTATCATAATTTATAAAGTCAGAATGTTTGTCTTCACTTTTCCAGTTCTTAAAAAGCTGAGGAATGAAATATATACCCGGCTCAACTGTTATCACGAATCCTAGATGAAGTTTTTTCGCCAGACGTAAATATGCTAATCCGAACTGATCGCTTCGTTGTGTCTCTTCATCGTATCCGACAAAACCCTCGCCAAGTCCTTCCATATCGTGAACATCAAGTCCGAGCATGTGTCCCAATCCATGCGGGAAGAAAAGTGCATGAGCGCCTTCAGTAACTGCATCATCCATATTCCCTTTCATCAAACCGAGTTCTTTTAATCCGTTTGCAATCACTTTAGCCGACTGAAGATGAATCTCTTTATAACTCACATTTGGTTTGATCGCTTCAATTGCTTTGATCTGCGATTCCAGCACAATGTTGTAAACATCTTTTTGTCGTTGAGTAAATTTACCATTTACAGGGAATGTACGAGTAATGTCACTTGCGTAGTGAAGTAAAGATTCAGCGCCGGAATCGAGCAGAACAAGATCGCCATCCTGCATTATGTTTTCATGGTGATGGTTATGGAGAGTTTCTCCATTGATGGAAAAAATAATTGGGAATGAAACGCCGTTGCCACCGGCAAGGGCTAAACCTTCAACTGCGCCGTAAACCTCACGTTCCAGAAAACCCGCACCGGAAGAACGCATTGCGAGTGTATTCATTAGGTAATTAATATCCAATGCTTTTTCAATCTCGGCAACTTCCTCATCCGACTTGATCGAACGCTGTTGAACTACTGCGCGTATTAAATCTTTTGATGATTGGGTATTTACTTGTGTTGGAGTAATTCCAAGCCATTGATCAAACTTTAGCTTGGTGCTGCGGTAAATAATGAATTGTTTCACCTGCCTGTTTATGACTTGTTAAAGCATCAGCTAATTCTGACATTGGTTTTGTTTCAGTTACTCCGACTTCAGAGGCTTTTTCGCTGATTGATTTTTCTGGTCCCATCCAAATAATATCGTCTATGTCTCTGTCATCACCAAAAACAATTTCTCTGTTGTTATCAACATCAATTACCGCCGCAAGATTAGGGGCATCAATTCCGAAGTAATAAAGAAAAGAACTATCCTGCCTGAATTTATAAGTGTTCGAAGGGTAATTCATCGGAGTATCAACTGCACCGGGGAAGAAAAGAACTCCGTTTTTCATTATCTTTTTTAATACATTTCTTCTTTTAAGATATGTTTCGGATGAGAACATTTTGCCTCCTACTTTTTATTTTTCAATAAGGAAATATATATAAATTGAAGTTATTATGAGAAAGGTATGAGATAATCTGTTTTTTCACTATGGTGCGACCGTAATGACTTCTAGAATTGCCATGGCATTTATACCGTGGAGAAAATAACAAAATAGTAAAATGGGTCGTAATCCAAATTAAAAACACTTTTTTAAAAACCTCCGACGTTTTGGAAACGTCGGAGGTTTGAAATGGGAAAAATTCGACTTCTTTAAAAATTAGGGATTTCTTTTTAAACTCTTTGCGTCTCTGTGACTCTGCGGTAATAACATGGCTTTAAAAGAGGGAAGGCTGTCATGGTAGAGGGCAGAACCATAACAACCTGTTTTGTTATAGTTGAAAGATTGTAAAACAAACTTCCCACTATAATTTTTAAAAAAACAATAAAATTTATGAACCAAATAGTCAATTCTTCTAAAACTAAATTAGTAATTCTGCAATATTAATCGCAAAGGAAAATTTTTGCCCAACTATGCAATTTCACCTTTTAGCAAAGTAATTTGGAAAGTTGTTCCTTCTTTAATAACGGTATGTTTAACAAATATTTTACCTTTATGATAGTCTTCAATAATCCTTTTTGAAAGGCTTAATCCCAATCCCCAGCCTCTACGTTTTGTACTGTAGCCTGGGCGGAAAACATCTTTACGATGTTTTAAGTCGATGCCTTTACCGTTGTCCGAAACTTCAATAAAAACATGTTTTTCATCTTCGGAAATTTTAAAATTGATTTGACCTTTTTGTCTTTCAATTGCGTCAAGTGCGTTTTTAATAAGATTCTCAATAACCCACTCGAACAACTCAACATTTAGCATAACCTCTATATCTTTCGAACCGGATAATAAAATACGGATATTTTCTCTTGAACTCGGCAGCCTGCGGTTGAAGTATTCAATGACTTTGGATATTACTTCCGTCAGGTTTTCCTTTTTGAAAGATGGCTTAGAACCAATTTTAGAGAACCGATTTGCAATTTTGTTCAGCCTTTCAAGATCATTACTCATTTCATCCGTAATATCTTCCACTTTAATTGGATTATCGGAATTGATCTTCAATATTTCGTTCCAACCCATTAAACTTGAGATAGGTGTACCTAATTGATGAGCTGTTTCTTTTGCCATTCCAACCCAGATGTTGCTTTGCTCATTTTTCTTCAAATAACTGAAACTGAAATACGCGATGATGATGAACATTACAGCAAATAAAATTTGCAGATAAGGATAATATCTTAAAGCGGTTATTAAATCCGAATCGCCGTAGTATATTTTAGTTAATACAACATCATTTTCGCCATAAACTTCGATAGGTTCATTGATTTCACCAAACTCCTTGATCTTTTCTTGAAGGAAAGCTATTAATTGATTTTGAGTCCAAGTAGAATCAACATCGAGATTTCTAACACCTCCGCTCATACCGTCCAGTGCAACATTATTTAATGAATCGGTAAGGATTAACGGGAAATCGATTCTTTTAATAACATCCAGCAGAAAAGTAAAATCAGTATTCGTTGTATTCAAATCAGCAATCTGCTGCAGACTAGAAGCATACAGCTGAGCGATTTGGCGTTCTCTTGATTCTAGCTTTTGGATTAATGATTGTGTGTAAATGTATGTAGCTAGTGCAATTATCATTGCAATAGCAAGCAGCACAATTTTTATTTTAACGGATGCCGGTCCCCCGGCCATCTTAGTTCTCATTTGATTCAGCTTAAGAAATTTTGCAGCAGAAAAATACCATTTTAATAACGGCTATTCAAGAATTATGATACTGCATTATAATTCGATAGTCTGGCTTCGTTTTGGTCCAACTGAAATTATACTAATTTCAAATCCGGATTTCTCTGAAATGAAACCAAGATAATTTTTTGTTTCAGCCGGAAGGTCATAGTAATTTCTAATTTCTGTTATATCTGTTTTCCAGCCCGGTAATGTTTCATAAATCGGTTTAATTTTATCCAGAATATCAACTGAAGTAGGAAAGGAATGTAATCTTTTCCCATTGAGTTCATAACCGATACAGACTTTGATCTCATCCAGGTTGCTGAGAACATCAAGTTTGGTTATTGCTACTTTACTTATCCCGTTTATCATTCTTGAATAGTTTAAAAGGAAAGTATCGAACCAGCCGCATCTTCTCGGACGTCCGGTAGTAGCGCCGAATTCATGTCCCCATTGTCTTAATTGCTCACCCTTTTCCCCGTGTAATTCGGTTGGGAAAGGTCCCAGACCCACACGGGTAACATAAGCTTTAACAATTCCAATAACAGAAGTGACTTGAGTAGGCGGAATTCCAACACCGGTGCAAGCTCCGCCGGATGTCGGGTGTGATGAAGTAACATAAGGATATGTGCCGTGATCTACATCAAGAAGCGCACCTTGAGCGCCCTCCATCAGAACAGATTTCCCGTCTCTGATAGCTGCATCCAAGTATGAAGGCACATCGGTAATATACTGATCAATAGCTTCATCGAAGGCAAGATATTCTTTAACTATAGCATCAACATCAAGTTCTTCTTTATCGTACAATTTTTTAATTATATTATTCTTCTCTTCAAGATTTGCTCTTATCTTTTCTTCTAGGATCTTTTTATTTAAGAGATCAACAATCCTGATGCCTTTTCTGTCATATTTATCAATATAACATGGTCCGATGCCTCTGCCTGTTGTTCCTATTTTGTTATCGCCGCTTTCGCGAATGGAATCGAGAATTTTATGATAAGGCATAATAAGATGAGCATTCTGGCTGATGAATAATCTACCTTCAATGTTTATGCCGTGTTCTTCGAGGAATTTTATTTCATCAAGTAATGCATTCGGATCAATAACAACACCGTTACCTATAACACATTCACGCCCTTCGCGCAGAATCCCTGACGGAATGAGATGCAGTATATATTCTGTATCACCTATAACAATTGTATGTCCGGCGTTAGCGCCACCCTGGTAGCGGGCAACTATATCATACCGATCACTTAAAATATCAACAATCTTTCCTTTACCTTCGTCGCCCCATTGGCTGCCGACTAATACAGACACACTCATTTTGATCTCAAATTTAGATTTTTAGAAAATGTTTTTTTATTTTTAAAAGAGAAGTTACTTAGTGAAACTCTCCGCGGCTTCATCAACAGAATTATAGTTATCAAATATTGTAATTAACTTTGTAATTACTAAAAGACTATTTATCTTCTCAGTAGCGTTAGCTAAAACCAAAGTACCGCCGCCGTTCTTAACCGATGTGTATCCGCTGATCAGCATGCCAAGACCTGTACTATTCATAAATTTTACACCGCCAAGGTCAACTATTATATTCTTTTTATTTTCTTCCAGTAATTTATGTAACAGATCTTGAAATTCTTGAGAATCTGGACCGCCCATTACATTTCCCTTTAGTGTAATTACAACCGCATCGTATTTTTCGCTTGTTTTAATTTTCATAGCAGTTCCATATTTATTTATTAAAAAAGTACTTTTTAATTTAGTGAAAAGGAAATTAATATAATTAAATATAAATAATTATATTGTCTGTTAAGTTATTGAAACTGTTTGAAAAAATAAAGATATAAATCAAATTTCGTGCGCTATTCAGTAAAATTGAATGGAACATTGACTTTTTTATGCCGTCTAACAAGAACAAATTAACTAATAAAGAGACAGAGAA
>QILJ01000471.1 GCA_003233295.1 Ignavibacteria bacterium
ATTATTGTACTCGGATTAAACGGGTTAGGATAATTTTGCGATAGTTTGAATTCTGTTGGGATTTCGCTTCCTACATTAACTTCTGTTGCCGTATTTGTTGTCTTATAAACGACACCGCTGCTTGTTCCTGCAAAAAGAGTACCCGATGATTTATCAATGTACATCGAGCTGATCTGAATTCCGCTCATCCCAATACTTTTCCATGGACCCATTGTACCATCGGATTCTAATAATTTATAAATACCACCAAACCATGTTTGAAAGTAAATAGATATATTGATCAGGCAAGCCTGTATTGATCTGAGTCCAACTGCTTCCACCATCATTTGACGTATAAACTCCGCTGCCAGAAGTCCCGGCATAAATATTCCCAATTGCATCTGTGGTTAGAGTCCAAATAAATTTATACTCAATCGGTAATTCAATCCAAGTTGAGTTGTCAAAATCATATTTCAATATTCCTTGACCGAAAGTTCCAACAAATAGTTCTCCGTCAACTACGGCTAAAGGCTGAGTTGAGTAATAGATCAACCCGTCATTCATTACAGTCCATGTTTGTCCGTTATCATTGGAGTAGAAAACACCTTTTCCCCAAACTGCTGCGTAAAGAGTATCATGCAAGACTAAAATCGATCTAATATCACCGGACAGTTTCATTATCTCCCAATTAGTGCCGTCATATTTATATAATCCTTGATCAGTTCCAGTATAAATAAATCCATCATGTTCAAATAGTGACCAAATAAAACCGGCGGTCATTCCATCATTAAGCAGTTCCCAACCGGAAGTTGTGTTTTGATAAATATGTCCGCCTACAGTCCCCAGCAATAAACCATTGCCGCTTTGATACATTGACCAGATCATTTCATTTAATTCAAACCCGCTTACTTCTTCCCATTTCTCATCGCCTGTTCCATCGTTTGGATCAGGATTAATATTAATATCAATTGTAACGCACGCGCTGTTGTTGGATTTGTTTGTATCAGTCGGTTCAGAATAAGTTATCTCTGCACAATTCGTAATTTGGGGATTGCCGGGGATGAATCCGCGAAACTTGGTGTTGTTCATCTGTCCCCTGCCTTCAAAATATTGGCAGAGCATCTGACCGTTGATAACACCGGCAATAAAATTAACATGTGCTTTTGGTGCAAGTACAGAGCCGCGAACATCAATACCGCTTATTGTTAAATCGGTTGCGTCGTTAAAGTTGTAAAGCACGCTGCTGATATCCGTGCCGCTTACAGAAAGCCCGCCGCTCCAGGAAACAGTTTCGCCGGTTATGTTGACAATTACAACCGCTCCCGAAGGAACCGTAATTGTCATGTTGTTCGAATTTGAAAGCAGTTCCCCGTTTACCTCAAAAACATTGAACATCGGGTCTGTACCCGTTAAGATCAATCCGCCCCACTGAGTTTCGACAGTTCCGTTAGCTTCACGACTAGCCAATTGAGACGAAACGGTAAGCAATTCTGTTTCCGCTTGATCAAAATCAACAGGCACCGGATTTTCCTGCCGGATTGTTCCGTCAACAACGCTCACAGCATACTGGGGAATATCAATGAACTCACCGTAAACAACATTACCGCCGAATACGATACCGCTTGTAAAGGTCAATTTCCTTCCGACTATTAGAACATCTTCCGCTCCGCCGGATGGCGGCAGTTTGTCACCAATGCTGTAATTTGAAAATGATGCATCTCTGCCTACGGCGACTTTCCCTTCTGTATCGGATGACGGCTGCACAACATCTTTTAAAACGAATAGATTATAATCCGATGCAATACCAAGGTCGATCGGAGGACTCAAACTCAGGTCTTCATAATTTACTTTTACATGAATATTCAGATCTTCCGACTCGCCTGATGGGATATCCCCGACAGACCAAATGCTGGTTGAGGTATCATAGTTCGCCGGTTCGGTATAAAGGTAATCTAATCCCGGCGGAAGAAGATCGGTAACTTCAACATTGTGTGCATCAACCGGACTAATGTTTGTTACGGTTAATGTATAGAAAATGTTTTCTTCATCATTCGGATTTGAATTGCTCACAGACATTTCAAGCATTAAATCAAATTCCTCTTGTCCGGATGAATATAATCCCGCATCCCACGAAAGGTCGGTTGTACTAGGTGTTAATGTTATTATATCAGTCTTTCCTGTAATTTCATCCGCATCGGAATCAACTTCTCTGTCATCACCTTGATTTTTCTTAGTGAACAGATATCCTTCAGGCTGAACAAACTGAATATAATAATCGCCCGACACAAGTTCTTTGAATAGGTAAAACCCGTCACTATTGGTTTGAGTTGTATCGAGTAGAATATCGTCAGCGCTGTAAAGTTTTACTCCAACATTTGCAATTCCGGTTTCTCCCAAATCCTGGATTCGGTTTTTGTTTACATCGTCCCAAACTCTATCACCAAGCGTAGATTTATCATCGCAGATCACTTCGACAGTCCAGCTATCTTCATCTCTAATTATTGGAAGTTTAGAACCATCCGGCATTACAGGATGTCCTATAGCCCATGCGTTATTTGTCAAATCGCCGCAATCATCTTTTGTGGAAATATACGGCGCAGAAAATTCCCACACGGTTCTTGGTTCAACAACTCCATTTCTGATGAGATGATCTCCTTCGGGATTTATCAGAGAATCATAAACCGAAACACCACCGTGTAGAACAACATCTCCGCAGTTTTCGACTCTGAAGTTATAGCTTATAATATCCCCGGCTTTAACTGAATCCGGACCGGATTTATAAAAATTCATACAAGTATAGAAAAATCCAAAATCAATGGTTAGATTTTCCGATGTATCAAGAGTTACTGTAACAGAGTAAGAAGATCCTTCACCGTTTTCTTTTGGTGAGAGATACCATTTCTTGTTTACGGAATCTTCAAACACACCTCCGCTAGCAAAATTTTTATCTGAGATTTTAATGGTATAAGTACCGAAAGTAAGATGAGAAAAGAGGTACATTCCATTTAAGTCTGAAACTGATGAATCTAGAAAATTCATTTCGGAGTCGTACAACTCAACAATTACTCCTTCAATTCCTAATTCATTTTCATCTTGAATGCCGTCAACATTACTATCGTGCCAAATATAATCACCTAGATTGCCGAACCACAATGCTGAAGAGCTATCGGTTTGGGCATAAAATGAACTGCTTATCAAAAACAGCGAAGCGAAAATTATCTTTGTCAGCTTATGCAAATCTAAATTTTTCATCATAACATTTGAATCCTAAAATCATATCCGATACTTATTATAACAAAAATCAATTATAATACCAATTAATATTTAGATTTTGTGCAAATTACGGTGTTTTTAAGGACTTTATTGTTTCAATATGATATAGGGAATTAATTTGGAGCAATTTCAGTTTGCCTCGATATGTATAAAAGCTTTTCAAAAGTCTGCACTCAATTTTTGTATATTTTAAATTAAGTTAAATTCACTTTAATTTAAAGGACGAAATGACTGTACCATTAAAAGTATTAAAAGAATATTTTGGATATAATTCTTTCAAAGGATTGCAGGAAAAGATCATAAACAGACTGGTTAAGGAAAAAAAACACTCACTGGTATTAATGCCGACCGGCAGCGGGAAATCGTTGTGTTATCAAATTCCGGCTTTGATATTTGAAGGAGGAACTTTGGTCATCAGTCCTCTCATTGCTTTGATGCAAGACCAAGTTGATGCATTGAGAAAACGAAATATTCCAGCGTCATTTATAAACTCAACAGTTTCAAAAAGTGATAGGGAAAAAAGATTAAATGATTTTGTTTCGGGCAAGATAACACTGTTATACGTAACCCCGGAAAGATTTCGAAAGCACGAATTTGTTGAAGAGATAAAGAAAGCTGAAATCTCTCTGCTTGCTGTTGATGAAGCGCATTGCATATCCGAGTGGGGACATGACTTCCGTCCCGATTATTCTCGCATAGCTGAATTCCGCGAACTTATTGGAAACCCCTTAACGGTTGCGCTCACAGCAACAGCCACAAGGGAAGTGCAGAAAGATATTATTGATAAACTGGGATTGTCGGTTGAAGACATTAAAGTTTTCCATCAAGGAATTGAAAGACCGAATCTACGATTGGAAGCTGTGGATGTTTGGGGTGATGATGATAAGATGAAGAATATTCTTAAGGGAATGAACTCTTATAAAGGAAACACTATATTATATTTCTCATTGATAAAAACATTGGATAATTTTTCTCACCTGTTGCAATCTAGGAGAATTCAGCATTTGGTTTATCATGGCAAGCTCAATGCAAAGGAGAGGAAAACTGTTCAGCGGGAATTTATTGAAGG
>QILJ01000186.1 GCA_003233295.1 Ignavibacteria bacterium
TGAAGCATTGAATCTTAACTAATTAAAATATTCATTACTTAATATTTTATTAAATTTGCTTTGGAAATATTTAATTAAAAAAGTGCGTTGTCTTGGAAAAACAATTTCAATTTTCGGATGAGTTAATAAAAACAATTGTAACCTATTCGAGTGGTTTTTTCTCAGCAAAAGAACTTGACACTCTTATTACCTCTTTTGAAGCGGAAACAAAAAATTATTTTTTTACTTCTGAATCCGAATCAAATCTTCATAGAATTTTCAATTCGGTACTTGATAAAGTCACACTATTTAACGACTGCTTAAAGTATCCCCTTTTAGTGGAAGTTTTAATTGCACTATCATCAAGCAGTAACTATTTAACTGATATAATAGTTAGAAACCCTGAATTTATATATCTCGTTTTCACGGATAATTTTTTTCATTCAAAACTGGAAAGGGGAAAACTGGATAAAGAAGTTTCCGGGGGGATCAATAGGTTCAAATCATTTGATGCTAAAGTCGGGCATTTAAGATTATTGAAAAGGAAGTATCTTTTGAAGATCGGGTTGAAAGATATTCTGCATCTTTCTTCATTTGAAGAAACAATTGAAGAAATCTCGATATTGGCATATTCAATTAATTCCAATCTTTTCGATCTTTGCTACAATCAAATATGCACTAATAACAATGCTGATATTAAAACTTACAACTATGCATTGATCAGTCTCGGCAAAATGGGCGGTAACGAATTGAATTATAGTTCCGATATCGATCTGATGCTTTTCTTTAACAAAAACTCTAAAGTTAAAAACACAAAAAAGGATTATTACCAAATTCTATTTGACTCAATACAGCTTTATACAAGTATGGCTTCGTCAATAACGGAAGGCGGATTTTTATACAGAGTTGATTTCCGTTTACGCCCGGATGGCAGCAGCTCGCCCTTGTGCCGATCTTTGAATGATACAATAACATACTACGAAACCCGCGGCGAACAGTGGGAAAAACAGATGCTGATCAAAGCTAATTTTTTATCAGGAAATAGACTGTTGTATGAAACATTTGATAAATTCCGTCGATCACATATTTTTTCATCGTCAATATCTTCATCCCCATTGGATAAGATAAAGCGGATGAAACAAGAAATTGAGAAACACCACCCTGAAGAAAGCAACGTGAAAACATTTTGGGGCGGTATTCGTGATATAGAGTTTTCAGTTCAGGCTCTACAGTTATTAAATGGCAATATGGATAAAAAATTACAATCTGCCAATACACTTGATACAATTAAAGTTTTATCAGAATTTAAGATAATTACACCGGAAGAAGCAAAAGAATTTAATGGTGCTTATATATTCTTCAGAAAAATCGAGCACTTTCTTCAGTTAATGAATAATAAACAAACGCATCAAATTCCGAATGATCAAAACACGCAGAACCAACTTCGTAATTATCTTGGGTTTCCAAGTATCAAAAAGTTTGATAATACTCTACTTAAATATCGTCAAAATGTTCGTGAGGTTTTCAATTCCATTTTCGGAGAAAGTGAGGACAGCGGAAGCAAATACGATTTAAGCACAATTAACTTCCTGGATAAAAAGCGTGCTGAAAAAAATCTAAATTTCTTGCGATTGGGAACCGGATTGGCAAATCAAAAATCGTTTGATACCAGAACGATTGAACTTTTCACGAAGATTGAAGATACTTTGATAAGTTATCTTTCATCGTCTCATGCCGCTGATAAGGTATTGGAAAACCTTGTTAAATTGATCAGTACTTCAAAAATTCCTTCAATCTTGTATTCAGAGTTTCAGAACAAAACTTTTTTTATGAAAGTATTAACGGTTTGTAAAAAGTCACAGATAACTATTGACCTACTGGTATTTAATAAATCACTGATCGATCTGCTGATCTCACGAAAAGTATTCACCAAAAATATTTCCGACATATTGGATGAATTAAAATTCGATGAGTTGAAGTTCATTCTTGCAATTCAGTTTGCACTCGATCTGATCGATCCAAAAAATTTATCACTTTATTTGAGTCAGTATTATAAAAATTCACTTTCCCAAATTTCATCTGAATTGAAAATTGATACTGAGTTTTTCCTTGCCGGTTTAGGCAGTTTCGGTATCGGTGAAATGAACTTTAGCTCGGATGTTGACCTTATTGTAGTGGTTGATAAAGTTACCGATAGATCAAAATTGGAAAAGAAATTTCAGCAGCTTTTGAAAACTGCTAAAGAAAAATTCCCGAACACCGATATTGATTTTCGTCTTAGACCCGAAGGAAAAAATTCTTACCTTGTTTGGGATATTAAGAATTACGAAAACTACTTGACCAAAAGAGCCGGCGTGTGGGAATTTCAAACGCTGATGAAAATGAGTTTTCTATACGGCAATGAAAAATTATACGGGCAATTCAAGAATATCATAATCGAAAGGATCTCACAATTTGATAAAAAAGAGATACTGGAAAAGATAAACGAAATGCACAAAAAGTCTGCTGCTATGGTCACCAGTTCCGGGCAGAATATTTTCGATCTCAAAAGAAGCATCGGCGGTTTTCAGACAATTGATTATTTGATTCAATCGCTAGTTTTTATGAATGATGATCTGATCCCGGATGCGATCGGTCAAGATCAGATCAGCAACTTGCAGAGAATAAGAGATAAATTTGATTCACGGGAAAAGATAGATAAACTAATTGAGAGTTATACTGTATTAAAAAACATTCTGATCTCGATCCAAAATTATTTGAATACATCGAACTACAAAGTGCTGAAAGACAAACTCAGTGCTGATATACTTGCAAAGGAGATCGGGTTTAATAATTATCAAGAACTTAATGATACAATATTAAAAAATGCTAAATTCAATTATACTTTTTTTATTGAGGTCATTAATAACTATTCAAAATGAAAAAATAATTTTATAAAAAAAACAATTCTTTAGTGTGTAACAAATCTAAATTTTGTACATTTAAAGACCAACATTAATGATTGAATGATAATATGGATCAAAGTAAAATACCTGATACAACGATAGAGGCTCTCACCCGTAATTTCTTTAAAGAATCTCTACACTACGGTTTCGGATATGAAGACTATATAAAATTTGTAAACTCACTTCTTGAATATGCTATAGAATCAAAAAACGGGAAAACCCCGGAAGTTAAAAACACGACCAACGGTTTTTACGAGGAAATTTCAGATTGGTCACTCCCGATAGAAACAAAAAATCTTATTATCAGAGATTTCCAAAAAGATACGGACAAAAAAGTTCTGGAAGAATGGGTGAACGATCAATACGGCAGGCATTTTTTATTGTCTATGACAAGAACAACCGTAAATACAATTGAAGATCTGATCTCTCTGGATCAAAACATTCTGGGAATTATCACTCTTAAGGATGGAAAACCGATTGGCACTGTTGCTTTTCTAAATCATGATACGGTTAATCAGAAAGCCGAACTGCGCAAATTGATCGGAGATTATGATCACCGGGGCAAAGGGTACGGTAAAGAAGCTACAAAATATTGGATAAGATACGGCTTCGAAGTATTAAAATTGAAAAAGATCTATTTAAATACAACCGAGACAAATTTTCATAATATAAAAATCAATGAAGAACTCGGCTTCAAGGTTGAGGGCATACTAAGAGATGAAATCCTCATGGACGGAATTCCTCATGATGTTTTAAGAATGGGACTACTGAACGAAAATAATTAATTTAAATTATCTAGTAGTTCGGCTTTCTTCTTCTCACTCAATTCATCAGAAGTTTTAAAAGAATTCAGCAGTACATCCACTTGCTGTATCAGTTTTTTCTTATAATATTTCGGGGCATAAATTGAGCCGTCTACCATATAAAAACGCCCGGTCTTCTGATCTAGGAATGAATAACTTGTGAATGGTCCGCCGCCGCTTTTATCATTAAATCGCCAAAAGCCCTGCGCCATAATAGCATACCTGGAATCAAAATTCACTTCCGAAAACATCGGTTCCGAAAAATCATTTGAGATTTCGACATATTCTGTATTATCCGTTGTTGTGAAGTGCTTTTGAGTTATTCTGTTTCTTATTGCTATAATTGAATCTCTATTTAGATAATCAGGACTTGCATTGTCAATCCAATGAATGAATATCCATTTTTCAACCTGTGTTTTTCTACCGCCTCTATCTTCCGGTGAATTTTTCCCTACTTCAAAATGTTTCGGAATATAGATCACCCACTTATAATCATGGAGCAGCTTTGCTTCTGTCTCCAGCTTTTCATACTTGGGTCTATATAATTTTGCGAATAATCGCTTATCTGAAATATTTCTGAACGAATAAAGTAATTGCTCATGACCGGATAGAATGTTTTTTTTCAGATGCTCAACTGTAGGTGAAACTAGATACATAACCAGTTGTCCATCAGCCCATACATTATATTTATTTATCACATACTCTTTGTTGTCCTGTATCATCATGGTAACATTTGAATCAAGCGATTTGCGAATGTACTGAGAAACATAACCGCTATCGTTAAGCGTCCCTAAGATTATAATATTCTTGCGGGT
>QILJ01000118.1 GCA_003233295.1 Ignavibacteria bacterium
GTATAGCAATACCAACCATTCGGATCACTCTCAATTGTTTTGACTTTTTCCCAAGTAACTCCCTCGTCCTTTGAAATAGCAAGGTTAAACGGTGTACGTCTTCCGCCGTCTCTTGAATCTTCATAGTTATTATTCCATACTAAAAGCAAATCACCTGTTTTAGGAATCCTCTCTACCGAGGCGGGTGAAAGCGGAGACTTAATATTCCCCGGTCGCAATTCTGACCATGACTCTCCATGATCATCAGAAAGAGAGACATATTGAACTCCTGCATCTGTTCTGCAGAATTGCATCAACCTTCCATCATTCAGCTCTATCATCCCCGGCTCTTGTGATGTAACGTTACTAGGATTGGGAACTTCTCCGCCTTTAGTCCATGTTCCACCGTTATCATCAGAGTAGTAACAAATCAATCTTCCGTTAAACCAGTCCTTGCTATCAGGAGTATTATGCAACGATAAAGGTAAGATGATCCGTCCGTTTTCCAGCTTAACAACTCTATCGTTATTCATTACATAATAACCAGGTACATCAGTAATACATTCCTTTGCATCACTCCAAGTTTTTGCTTCATCATTCGATATTCTCATCAAAGGGATACAATCAGTTTCTGAATTTTTCCTCAAATAAAACAATGCAATTCTGTCTTTATCCAATCTGATCAACGAAACAGACATTACATTCATCCCGCCTTCGTTCTGAAGTATTGTTACATCCTCATTGCTCCAAGTTTTTCCACCGTCAGAAGAATAACGTCCAGCTAAATACGCAGAGGAATTATCGCCGGAACCACCAGTAAAATGCGAATAGATAAAAAGAATTCTGCCATCTTTGAGCTGAATAAAATCACCTTCGCTGTTACGTGGATTCCCTTTACTCGGTTCGAGGCGTAACACAATCTCTTTGCCTATTTCATCTTTTGAGCTACACGCTACAAATAAAAAGACAAATAAAACGGTTATTGATACTTTTAATGCATACTTCAATATATTACCTCAAAGTTTTGTGTTAACTAGTTATCAATTTCTATGAAACAACACAGATGGGGGAATTTCTGTTTTTTCAAACCCCGGACCTTTCCAACTTACTTTATTCATAAACCCTCCAGCCATTTGGAAATACTTCTGCGTGATCTTGTAAATGCCTTTTCTAAGAGCTATTGTTTTGGAAACTTCATAAGCAGGATGCCCGCTGTCCATATCAATAAAAACATCCCCATTTAAATATAAAACACTTCCGTCATTTGTCTTATTGTAGAATGTGTAAATTCCATCTTTTGGTACTTTAACATATCCGTCATACCAATAGGCGAAGTAATTATCCCTTTTACGATTATCAATTTTAAAATGAGAAATAATACCAACCTTGTTTGGTTTTAGAGGTGATAATTCTTTAACAAACATTACGTTAGCTTCATAATATTTATATTTCAATCCTGGCTTCATTGAAACGCCCGTGTAGTCCTTATACTTTTCATATTCAAGCTTGTTGAATTTCTCAAAAGCTGCGAGACTGTTCAGCAGACCCTTTTTAAAAGCTTTAAATTTCAGCAAAGTTGTTTTTCTCAATTTGAAGGGACCAGTATAAAGTTTTGACTTTTCTGTCGGCTCACTTCCGTTGGTTGTATAGTATATCTTCGCGCCTTTGGTATCGCAACCTAAAGTTACTTTTATACTATTCAGGAAATTTCTTCCCGGATTTTTTACATATGGCATTGAAACTGTCGGCTGCAGTAATGGGGTTGAGGGTCTGTCTGCTTTTGAAGTGCCCCAATCATAATTAGGTGTTGATCCCATCTCAAAGACAAACTTACCGCCGCTTGTTATTACATCGTGGCTAAACCATGACTTTGTGTATGGTTTTCCATTTAAAGTTGCGGATTGAATGTACATGTTTTTAGCAGATACATTTTTTGCTTCAATAACAAACTGTTTACCATTTTCAAGATTGATAGTAACCTTTTCAAACATCGGAGAACCGATAACATATTTTGCATCACCGGGATTGACAGGGTAGAATCCCATCGAACTAAGGACATACCAAGCTGACATTTGTCCGCAATCTTCATTCCCTTTCAATCCATCCGGTTTATCATCGTACATAGTATTAAGAATTTGTCTGACAATCTTCTGCGTTTTAGGTGCAGCGCCAACATAGTTATACAGATAAGCCATATGATGACTCGGTTCATTCCCGTGCGCATACTGCCCGATAAGTCCACTCGCATCCAGAACCGATGCATCATGCTTTGATTTAACAGTGAAAAGACTGTCCAGCCAATCCTCAAATTTTTTATCGCCGCCGATAAGCTGAATCAACCCGGATACATCATGTGGCGCAAAGAGACTGTACTGATATGAATTCCCTTCTACAAAATGCTCACTTCCCTCTGTCGGATCAAACGGTTCAACCCAACTGCGGTCTAAATTCTTCGGACGCATAAAACCGGTAGTAGAATCAAATACATTGCGATAAAATTGAGCACGTTGCTGATAAGTTAAATAGTCAGATTCCTTTCCTAAATTTTTTGCCATTTCTGCTAAGCACCAATCGTTATAAGCATATTCCATAACAACAGAAACAGAACCGGTACCTTTATCTGCAGGGATATAACCCATACGTGCGTAATAGCCATTTTTATCAACTTGGTTTTTCATTGCTTTATATACAAGATCAACATCATAATTTCTTATACCTTTATTGTAAGCATCCAAAATAACAGGCAAAGAATGATGTCCGATCATTGAACCTGAATGAGTTCCCCAAATTTCCCAATGCGGCAATCTGCCTCCATGTTTATACGCAGCCAGAAATGATTTGATGAAGTCATTCATTCTGGAAGGTTCGAGAATGGTATAGAGCGGCATCTCTGCTCGGAAAACATCCCAAAGAGAAAAGACAGTATAACGAGAAAAGCCGTCAGCTTTATGTATTTTAAGATCAACTCCACGGTAACGACCGTCAACATCATTAAATAAATTCGGTTCAATTGCAGTATGATACAATGAAGTATAAAAAATGCGAAACTGTTTTTCCGTTCCGCCTTCTATCTTTATCTTAGAAAGATGCTTATTCCACATATCATTGGCTTGCTCTCTGATCTTGCTAAAATCCCAATCTTTTATTTCGGCTTCAAGATTCATTTTAGCATTATCAATACTGACAGATGAGATACCAATTTTCACAAGCACTTTCTCATTTTGCTTTGTACTGTAATTGACAAACGCCTTTATGTTTTTACCTTTCGCATCACGAATGTTATCAACAAGAGTATCGTTAATAGCAATACCGAAACTTTTAAATGGCTTTGAAAACTTCGCATAGAAATAAACATGTTGATCTTCTACCCAGCGAGTTGACCGTCTGAAACCGGATATCTCGGAATCGTTGATTATATGAATTTCCGAATCAAGCACACGATCGCGATTTAGCAAGTCGATGATAATATTTGAACTATCAGAAGCGGGGAAAGTATATTGATGAAATCCAGCTCGTGCAGTAGAAGTCAATTCGGCTTTTACATTATAATCATCAAGCAGAACACGATAATAACCTGGCGAAGCATATTCATTATCATGACTGAACGAAGAACGGTAACCAGTTTTTGAATCACTTTCATCACCAACAAGCACCTGCACTTTACCAATTGTTGGCATCAACAAGATATCACAATATTCAGGTGCGCCTGTTCCGCTTAGATGCGTCTGGCTGAAACCCATGATCGTTTTATCAGAATAGTGATAACCGGAAGAACCATCCCAGTTTTCCATTCTCGTATCGGGGCTTATCTGCACCATACCGAAAGGAACTGTTGCTCCCGGAAATGTATGTCCATGTCCAGCAGTTCCAATAAATGGATCAACATACTTAGTTAGTTCTTGCTCAGTTGAACTTTTGCATGACGCAATAATCACCAGGCTCAAAGTTATTGTAAATAATTTTATTGCTTTCCGTACGTAATTCGATTTGAAATGAGTTATCATATATCAGCCGATTAATTTATTCTTTAATATTTAGTATATATCTTTTCTGACTTTTTATAATTCACGAATCCAGATGTTCCTATAACTAACCGGATTTCCATGATCTTGTAATGCTATCGGTTCTTTTGGATTATGCTTTTCATAATGAGGCTGTCCGGAGTGAACCG
>QILJ01000524.1 GCA_003233295.1 Ignavibacteria bacterium
TTAAATCATTTAACAAATATAATGTATTATTATTCAAATATATGAATCTTTTTTTTGCATTAGATTAGACTTTATTTTAAGTTTAAATTAATAGAAGGGAGGGTATATGAACACCGAACAAGGAACATAAAAGTTCAAAGAGGGCAGTTTTGAAAAATGTAATTATTGCAGATGATAATCCTTTTGTATTAAAAAGTTTGAATTCTCTATTTCTTGAAATAGATCATTTTGATAATATACTTACAGCTAAAAGTGGTTCTGAATTAATTAGAAAACATAAAAGACACAAACCAGATTTATTAGTTATTGATATTGTAATGCCTGGTATGAGTGGCTTTGATGTTGTTAATGAAATACGTTTGTTCGATAAGAAAGTAAAAATCATTTTAATCTGCAATTTCAGCTATTCAGAAGTTATAATAAAGAGTGTATTGGTGGGTGCAGACTGTTTCTTATTGAAAAAGGAGATAGTGAAAAATCTAAATCAGGCATTAAAAACTCTCAGAAAGGAGAAGTTATTTTTTAATGAAAATATTATTACAAAAGCAAAAAACATTAAAGGTAGTTACTTTACCGGTTTAGAAGTTCACGAAATAAAGAAGAAGTTATCAAAGAAGGAGTTTGAAATATTTTGTGCAATTGGAAAAACACCTAACTGTGGTGAAGCTGCTGAAAAATTAAATATTTCAAAAAAAACAGCTTATAATCATCTGGAAAAAATGAAAAGGAAATTAAACCTTAATGCTAAAAACGAACTATATAAAATTGCAGTAATTTATTTATATTTGAACATTAAATTAAATATAATTATACAGGTTAAACATGGGTGAACTAAAACTTTTAAAGGAAATTCAAGAAAAAGCGTCAAAGAGATTGAAAACTATTGTATTGCCGGAATCTCATGATGAAAGAGTGCTGAAAGCAGCAGAGGTTTTAACAAAAAAGGGAATTGCAAAAGTAATTACTCTTGGTAAAGAAGAAAAAATTAGAGAAGATGCGTCTAAATTGTCAGTCGATCTTCAAGGTGTTAGAATAATTGATCTGGAAAGGTCGGAAATGGCAAGTGATTTTGCAAACGTCTTTTTCAATTTGAGAAAGCATAAAGGTGTAACGATCGAGGATGCAAGAGAGATAATCAAAAGGGATCTTTTCTTCGGCGCTATGATGGTAAAGGAAGGAATGGCTGACGGTTCTGTTGCCGGTTCAACCGCCTCTACGGGTGATGTATTGAAAGCAGCTTTCCAGTGTGTTGGAATGCCGGAGGGGATTTCAATTGTTTCAAGTTTCTTCTTGATGATCTTCCCGGAACAGACTTATAGCTTTGCCGATTGTGCAGTGGTGCCTCATCCCGATGCCGCACAGCTGGCAGACATTGCAATTTCTACTGCTGACAACCACGAGAAATTAACCGGTGAGGAGCCTTATGTGGCAATGCTTTCATTCTCAACAAAGGGAAGCGCAAAACATGAGGATGTTGATAAAGTTTTAGAGGCGACAAAAATTGCCAAGGAAAAACGTCCCGACCTTTTGATTGACGGTGAGTTGCAGTTTGATGCAGCCATTATCGATTCGATAGGGAAGAGGAAAGCGCCCGGAAGTGAAGTTGCCGGCAGGGCGAATGTACTTATTTTCCCTGACCTTACTGCGGGGAATATCGGATATAAAATTGCTCAAAGATTGGGCGGTGCCGAAGCTGTTGGTCCGGTTGTACAAGGATTGAAAAAACCGTTGTTCGATCTTAGTCGTGGTTGCAGCGTTGATGATATTGTTAATACAACTGCAATTGCTTCACTAATGGCGGAATAGAATAGTAGGACACTGATAAAACAGACCCGCCTAAAAAACGGCGGGCAAGTTTAGCGGATTTACACGGATAATATTATATAAGCCAATCTCCCGATTGGCTTTTTGTATTTTAAACAATTATTGAATCAACATTCTCAATAAACGCACTATGCTTATCCGGCAAAATTTCGGTTATCTTAAACTTTGTTTATTAGAAAATAATTTATCCTATTTTATTTAAAACTAATTCTTTAATTCTTCCTTCACTTCCAATTTTGCAGCTATCATATCCGAGTGATCCAAGTGAAGATTTCCGCTTATCTTTCTCATAAAATATTCTTCATATTGGTCGAGTTTACCATCGGCAAAAACAAGTCTCCACAAGTTTTTCAGTATTTCGTATTTTGAGTTCTGATCAAAATTGTGATTGATAATATCGGTGAACTCGTAAATACTCACGCTTCTTTCTGTTTGCTTGATCGATAGATTGATCAATTCCATGACAGTATTATCATCCAAATTAAATATCTTTTTCATTGTTGATTCGATAAATTTTTCTTCCTTTACTGAAAATTCATCATCTGCATTTGCGATTTCCAAAAACAGAGCGCATGTTGCAATTTGGATACGCCTCTCATCATCTACGGGAACAGGTGTTTCATTGGTATGCTGATCCGCGATAATATTTTTCAAAAAATCAAACATTATTTTTCCTCACTTTTAATTTATCTTCTTTTTCATTTTCTTCATCATATCGTTCATACAATTTTGCCAACTCGCGATAATGTTGACTTAGTCCTTCATCGACTTGAGACCAACTATACCGCCACATCCAGTTACCTCCCAGTTTACTCGGAAAGTTCATCCGTGCTTCTGTTCCCAAGTTAAGAACATCCTGCATAGGGATGACGACAATATTTGCCACCGATTGATAAGCTGCAATTATAGCTGCATAGCGTAGATCATCACCGTAATAGTTAAGATACTTTTGCGCCCATTCATAAATTCCGGAATTTGCTTTTTTCTCATTTTCAAAAAAGCCGCGAGTAGTATCATTATCATGAGTGCCGGTATATACGCAGCAGTTCCTAATATGATTATGTGGAAGAAACTTTTTATCCCCGTCTTTTCCAAAAGCGAATTGAAGAATTTTCATCCCGGGTAATTTGAATGAATCACGAAGTTCTTCAACTTCCGGTGTGATCACACCGAGATCTTCGGCTAATATTTTTATGTCACAAAATGTTTCCTGAAATACAGTAAAAAGTTCCTTGCCCGGCGCCTTAACCCACCTGCCATTGATCGCATTTTCAGCGTCACCCGGAATTTCCCAGTATGCTTCCAATCCTCTGAAATGATCAATGCGTACAATATCAACAAGTTCATACATTTTCTCCAGCCTCTTACGCCACCACATGAAATTATCTTTTTTCATTTCGGACCATTTATATAAAGGATTTCCCCAAAGCTGTCCGGTGGGGCTGAAATAATCCGGCGGAACACCTGCCATCGTTTCCAACTTCCCTTTATCATCAACAGTAAAAAGGTGTCTGTTTGCCCAAACGTCAGAGCTATCGTAAGCAACAAAAATAGGGAGGTCACCTATGATTTGAATCCCATTTTCGTTTGCATGATTTTTTACGATTTTCCATTGTGAAAAGAATTTATACTGTAAGAACTTATGGAACCCGGCTTCATTGGACAATCTGTTTTTCCATTTTTCAACGGCGGCATCAAGTCTGAAAGCAATTTCAGTTTCCCATTCAGTCCATTGAACTCCACCGTGAGCATTTTTAACAGCCATGAAAAGAGAATAATCATTTAGCCATTCGATATTATTTTTGCAGAACTGCTGATATTCAATGCTATTATGCTCTTCACTCATTTTAAAATTATCATAAGCAATTCTCAGAATTTTCATTTTCGTATTAATGAGAGGACCGAAATTAATTTGAGTCGGATCAAATACTTTTATCTCCTCCACATCACTTTCATTCAATAAATTATCTTCTAGAAGTTTTTCCAGACTTATAAGATATTGGTTGCCTGCAAAGGTTGAAAAACTTTGGTAAGGTGAGTCGCCATAGCCGGTAGGACCGAGTGGAAATACCTGCCACAGTGTTTGACCGGAATCTTTTAAAAAATCGATGAACTTAAAAGCTTCTGATCCAAGTTCTCCGATTCCATATTCGCCTGGTAATGATGTCGGATGCAGCAATATTCCGGCAGCTCTTTGATACTCCATTATTGACCTCAACAATTTTTGGTTTTTTTTATTTTTTATTAAAATAAATATAAAAAATTTTTTCGGTGAAAAATTTATTTTTTAGGTCTAAAA
>QILJ01000449.1 GCA_003233295.1 Ignavibacteria bacterium
AATGCCCAGCAGGCTGCGAATGCCTGTCAGGCAATTGCTATCCAGAACGGCATCGGAAAATAATTAAATAAAGATTATTTCATGCGGGTTTTATTAGCTTAAAACCCGCATATTTTTAACAAGAAAGCATATTATGGCAGCAACAATTTCCAGGATTCACAGAAGGGACACAATTAAATCGATACTAATTGTTATTCCGTCGATTATCCTCATAGGTCTATTTGTATACGGTTTTATAGGCAATACAATTTACACTTCTTTAACAGATTGGGGGGAAAAAGCCGGCCTTGCCCTGCATCCTGTAAAAAATTTCGTCGGCCTTAATAATTATAAAAAGCTTTTTACAGATATTATTCAAAGCAGGTTCAGACAGGATCTTGTGAACATGGTTTTTTATTCCATTTTCCTGTTAGCCGGTACATTGTCGCTTGGACTGTTTTTAGCCATATTGCTCGACCGTTCTGTAAAGTACGAAGGTCTTTTCAGAACTGTTTTTCTCTATCCCATGTCTCTTTCCTTTATAGTAACAGGCACTATATGGAGATGGCTTTTAGCCCCAAACGGAGGAGTAAACCTGATACCTGAAATATTCGGGCTTCCCAAAAGTAAATTCCTGTGGATCAGCAACAGGCAGACTGTTCTTATCTTTAACTGGCAAAACGTTTTAACAATTTTATTAATTCCTTTTGCTTTGCTCATGATATACCTGCTTATCAGAAGTTTTATTAAAGCTGACGTTAAAAAGGGAATTATTTACTCGTTGGCTGCCTTTTTTATTCTTTTCTACATTTTTGTTCTAAAAAATATCCTTCCGCCGATTCTTCCGTATAAAGAACCGCACGGTTTTAAATTAGCGACAATAGGCATTATAATTGCGGCCATATGGCAGTACTCGGGATATACCATGGCACTGTACCTCGCAGGATTAAGGGGGCTTCCCGCATCGATAAGAGAAGCTTCTAAAATCGACGGTGCAACTGAATTCCAGTATTATTTAAGAATAGCAATTCCCAATATAAAACCTATTACATTAAGTGCTGTTATTATACTATCACACATTTCGCTGAAACTCTTCGATCTTATCTATGCCATGGCAGGAGCTGATAATATAAATACGGGACATCCTTCGATAAATATGTATTTAACGACATTCAGGGCAAACCAATTTGCTATGGGTGCTGCTATGGCTGTTATTCTGTTTATTATTGCCGCTCTTTTTATTATCCCTTATATGGTTCATTCACATAAAGAGAGAAAATCCGGATGAGAGATATCAATATAAAAAAGAGTTTTTTCTACGGTTTTCTTATAGTTCTTGCACTAATTTATTTAGTGCCCGTTTACATGGCTATTATTACATCTTTAAAAAATCCTGCGGAAATAAACCTTGCCACAGCCTGGGCATTACCTGGGCACATTAACTTCGGAGGCTTTACACAGGCATTTTCCCTGTTAAAAACCGATGTTTTTAACAGCCTTATCCTGGCTTTCTCCGCTACCATAATTTCCGCATTATTAGGTTCTATAAACGGTTATGTTTTCTCTAAAAACAGGTTCAGAGGGAGTGAGGTAATTTTTACACTTCTATTATTCGGCATGTTTATTCCTTACCAAATAATCTTAATTCCCCTTTTCCAGTTGTTAGATTTTATCGGTCTCTACGGTTCCCTTACAGGTTTAATCCTGGCGCACGTTGTATATGGTATTCCTATCGTAACCTTGATATTTCGTAACTTTTATGACCAGATTTCCGATTCTATTATGGAATCGGGAAAGCTCGACGGTGCCGGCTATTTCGGGCTTTACTTTGGTCTTATTCTCCCCCTGTCGATTCCCGGCTTTGTAGTTGTAAGCATATGGCAGTTTACACAGATATGGAACGAATTTCTCTGGGGGATAACACTTACACGAAAAGAGGCAAATCCCATTACCGTAGGCCTGGCCCAGTTAGCAGGAGGGCAGGCTGTAAGCTGGAACATACCGATGGCAGGGGCGCTGATGGCGGCGGTACCTGTCCTTATCATCTATATTTTCCTCGGAAAATACTTTATTAAGGGGCTGCTGTCCGGTTCCGTTAAAGAATAATATTATAGGTAAATAGCTTTCTCCTTCTCCATAGGAAGGATATTGCAGAACTCTTATATGCGTTATTGCTTTAATTCATCATATTTTTTGTAAATTACATTCTCTTCTCTGTGTATCCTCTGAGACAATGTCGCAAAAAGCCTGCCAAAGCCCTTTGCAAACTCTAAACCGGAACCACCTCCGGAATATTTCTTAAAGAATTCTAATGCGGCTTTCGATATTGCTTCCATATCTTTTGCAAACATTTCCAGGGTCCGCTTCAGATTAGCATCACTTTCTGCTGCTTTATTAAGAATAGGGTATAAATACTCGTCTTCCTTTTTAAGATGCGCAAGTAAACCACTTTTTGCTGAAAGGAGTGTATTCTGCCCTTCTTCCGAACTAATGCCAAGAACATTTACTTTGTTAAGGGTTTCAGCAATTGTAGCGTGTTCCTTTTTTAATTCTTCGACCAATTTAGACATTTTATCGTTCCTCCTATAAATCTGTTTCTACCCTATACTTTACTTCCGGCAAAAACCGTAACCACCGTAACGGTCTGCTTAATCCCGATGACAGATTGACCTTCCTATTCTTGATTCTATTACCATACCGTCAGTTACACAAAGTTTTGAATTCCCCCCATATTCACGAATGTTCATCATTGTTACCACCCGGGTATATTAAGGGAGTTGCCGCTTAAGAGCAAGTATAATAATAAAATAAGATATCTCGATAGATACCACCCCTATAACAGATGACTGAACATGAACGCCCCCCTGTAATATCTCTTTGTAAATCTGTAGCTACCCAGTCAACTGTGCAAATAACTTTATTGCCTTCCAATATCGCGCCCTTTTTTAAGCCTCCCGGATGAATTTGTTATGTAACAATTTCAATTTACCACCTTTGATATTTTTTTGAGAATCTCTTTATCTTCTCCAAACTTGCAAATTGCATCACAATCTTTTCTTAAATCGCTGAACAGTATGTAGTGAATCTCAATATCACTATTTTTAATCGATGGCCTCTGCAGCTGTAATATTACTTCTTTCTCCCGTTTGTCAGGAATAATAAGGTACAAAGATGGCAGGTTATTTGGAAAGGAATAAAAAAGATCGGTTAGTCTTAATATCCCGGAATAGATAGATGTGCTCTTTTCCACTTCAAAAGCACAGGTGATTTTATTTGAATCCTTTTCAAACCAAATTGCATCAATAAGAGTTATTGTTTTATAAGTGTCTTTATCAACGTCTATTACCGGGAACTTATCTACACAGATAAAAGACAGACTGCTGCCATTATGACATTTTGATCTGTCATTTACTGCGGCAATAACATCATATCCAATTGAATTTCCTATAGTGAGAATGTGGTGCTGCATTTCAGTATGAAGATTTTCTTCCTCCATTTCACTCACAACTTCATTGTGCCGTTTTTTAATTTTCTTTTCAATTTTTGTTCGTTCTTCATCAGAAAGATAATCGTCACTAATCAGTAATTTATTTTCACCAACGTCAAACAGAAGCCCCGCAAAAGCACCCAAGTCGGTTGACAACCCAGCCTTTAGTTCTTCATTTTTCTCTATTATAACTTCTCTCATCCTGAGATATTCCGGCCATGATCCGAGTTTCACTTTGTCTTTAAAAAGGTTATTAAATCCATTGACAATAGCTGTGTTGCATGGAGGTATGATAGTTGGGTGTAAAAAATAAAGAATACTCGCAACTGCCGGGCCTAACCCTTTAATTTTTCGTTGATCTAATAAAATTATTTCCTTAATTATTTGTTCTTCTTTTGTGGCATTTATGCATTTTTCCAGGAACTGACCAAATGCAATTTTGTTTTCCTCATTTTCATAAATATCAGGTATTCGTAATTTTGGCTTCCAGTAAAATGGATGCGATGCACCTTTAAATACTTGTTTTTGTTCCGTGATACAGTTTAAAACAAATTCTAAAGATGAGCCTTTGAAGTCATTTCCGAAACTTCCATTTTTTATATCCTGTATTACATCAAAGACGCCCTACATCAAAGACGCCCTTCCGGATAGTTCGGAATGCTTTTAGTCGTTCATCATTATTTACGAACCAGCTATTATAAACTGTTTCCTCGTCACTTTTATAACCATCAATTATCGATTTCAAATCCTGACTCATATTCCTTCTCTTTTATTATTTGTTTTTGTTACATAACGACCAAGCTCACTGGCAGTTATGGAGCATTAGTGGAGTAAAAATCCAGAACAACGATTTGCTATACACATTTATCATTTTCTATTTGCTCATTAATAAAGTCTAATTGTAACAAGTTCTTTTTTGAAATTCCCAAATCTTCAAAATTAATATTCCATCGGCAACTCATGAATTTCAGCATTTTTATACCTCTTTCAAATATTTCATGAGGTGTCCAGTTCTTACAGTCGGAAACTTGAATCTCGCTGAATGAACCATTGAAAAAACCTACTTTATTTCCTTTTTTGTTTATATACTTTTTCTTGAAGTCGAAACATTTATTTTGTAATTCGGAGTTTTTGAAACGGGCTAATAAAACAAGGTTTCCTAAACTGTGAAGCAACTTTTTGCACCGATCTTCTGAATAATCGGCAAATTGTGATTTCCAGCAATCGTCTTTAGGCGTTTGTGGATATATATGTTCAATGGTGTCCTCTTTTTTTCGTTTATTAAAGTCCATCCAAGTCACCTTTTGGTCCTTTTCCTTTGCTTGCTTTTGACAATCGAGTTCATATTCATAAAGAAAGTATTGTAGTCCCTTCCAACTATAAAACCCTTGTTCTTTTTTGTATTTATCTACAATACATTGCTGGAATTTTTTAAGGTCAAATAATCCATCTTTTCCTTGGGTTGTCTGATTGATATCTTCAATAACCGTATCAATATCTTGACCATCTTTATTGGAATAAAATGAATTAGCCAACCTATAAAAATGACTGCTCTTGGTATTTGAGGGTCTTTGCGATAACCTAAATACGAGAAATATAAACTTCTCGGCAGATTGAAGCAATTCTACAACTTTATCCTCTGTTGTATATGTTGTCATTGCAGCCATAAATAAAGGAGGAAAAGCACTCATTCCAAGTCGGCTAAGTTTTTGAAACCATTCTTTTGTTTCCTCTTGGTAGTCGGAAAACTTGGGATTGAACAAATAGAACCAAGATTTTACAGCTTTTGCCAAGCTATCAATATAGTTTTTAATCTCTCCAATCTCAGAGGTAATGAGGTTCCCATTAAGGATATTCTTGGCAGTAAATTTATTATTCAGCAGAAACTTTGCGTATGAAGCAGATTCTTTTCTGTTATACTTATTAAAGTACATTATCCAATGGTTATAAAGAAACTTATCATCATCCATTACATTATCTTTGTTCTTTCCAAGATATTCGTAGATGGTTTTCCAAGTTTCGTTTATATCCTTGCGTAATTCATCTAATTCGGATTTATCATCTAATAGAGTTGTGAGATAAATTAATCTATTTTTTAGGAGTTCAAGATTAGAAAGTGGCTTACCTCTGTTGTTCATTGTTTCAAAAGTTACATATACATCCAGTTCATCATCAATCTCGTAAAAATTAAATTGGAATTTGTTTGCGACTTTTTTGAACAAATCTTCCAATTCAGATTTGTTTTTTTCTTTTAATTTATCCGCGAAGAACTCTTTAGCAAATTTGAGATTTGCAGTGTATAGAGTTTGTTCAGGCACTTTATCTGCTGTTGATGATTCTTGATCCAAAATTCTTGTCTTGAAATACTCATCGCTGGGGTCATCTTTCTCATAGCTAAAAATGTACGAGTAGATGGGGTAGCCAATATTATCTTTTTGATACAAGAACTTTGTTACCCACTCCTTCTTTTTATAAGAATTTATTTCTTCATCATCAGTAAATTGTTTGAGTAGTTGGTCAATAAATATGATCGCTGTAGTCAAACGCTGCTGCCCATCAATGATATAATAAGCCGATAAGTCTCTTTTTGATAACCGTCGGGCGTCTTGCCATTTATCGACATCTTTCTTTTTAACTGGTTCAACTGTCAAAAGACCTATATAGTGGATTTTATCCTCTTTTAAGTTTGTAAGGTCATTCCAGAAGTCGGAAAGTTGTGGCTCCTGCCAAGAATATCCTCTTTGGAAGTCAGGAATGCGGAAAATTCTTTCGTTAAATATTCCTTTCAGTGATTGAAGTTTGTTATCTGCCATTTTCGCCCTTATTTTTAGCTATCCATTTTTTAGTCAAAGGAATTGTTCTCATTTCACACTGACGCCTAACATTGTTTTTTTATACACATATTATACATGTATTGTATTTCTAACATAAAATGCTATTGGATGTCAAAAACCAGATGCGTATTAACAGTATGTTTGTTAACTGCAAAAAATAATTAACTATGTGGTTGCTATCATAACATCGTGAACCTATTCTTAATGCTAAGGATTATCATAACATCGTGAACTTTTTACTCTTTGCAGAAAGTAAAAGAGCTTTCCCTAATATCTTTCATTAGCAGATGAAAACCCATAATCCTATATGTGAAAATTCAGGACAGTATTAGCAAGGGTCAATGAACACTAATGAGGGTGGATCAAAAACTGTGGCACTGATGGCTCAAAAACCTCTTGACTTTATACACTTCTGCTAACAGATTTGATAATTCATTTGTATCCCAT
>QILJ01000119.1 GCA_003233295.1 Ignavibacteria bacterium
CGAATAACCTGGCAGGTAATACCCCCCGTAAAATGGGAAGGATGTTTACAATTTTAGGTGCCCTGACCAGAATTCGATTGTCTTGAATTGCGGAAATAATCTCCTCCACGATTTCTTCAGGATTCAGCAGCGGGGTTAACAGTGGTGCTTTCACTCCTTCGAACATACCGGTATCAATATAGCCTGGAGTAACAGTGGTTACTTTTAAATTTTTGCTTTCTTGTTCTAACTCCAGTCGTAACGACTCGGACCAACCCAGAACAGCCCATTTACTGGCCGCATATACTGACATTTTCGGATTGGGGATCATCGCCGCAGCTGAAGCAATATTTACCACATGTCCTGAACCGGTTTCTATCATGGGCTTAATGAATGCCTTGGTAACATGCATTACGCCCCTTATGTTTACATCAATAATAGTGTCAATGTCCTCCGCTGAATGTTGGGAGAAATCCTTTCCTACCACCACTCCCGCATTGTTTATTAGAATATCTACTTTCCCGACATTTTTCAGTGCATCGAGCGCCATTTCCTCTATCTGAGATACCCTCGACACATCCACCAAATAGGGGTATATATTGTAGCCCTCATCGGACCATTCTGAAGACAATGATTCCAGATTCGACTCATCTATATCCCATACCACCAGTTTTGAGCACTTTTTCTCCAATAACCGATGTCCCATTAGTTTACCGATACCACTGGCCCCACCGGTTATAAGCACTGTACTTCCTTTTATCCTTGTCATAACCTAAAAACAGAATTAAAGGTAAACAACTTTAACAGTAAATCCATTTCAGAAAATACCAGAAGTATCGGTTCTGCTAGTCCTGGGTATTACCCGACCATCAATTTGATTTAAAAATCATTTACATCACTCTGATTAAGAACAGACTGGATTATCTGAATCTTCAATTGCTCTTTATTCCAAGATAGTAGTTGGTTTAACTCGAAGATATCGGGGTCAATTGTAAAGCTTAACCCTAACAGACAGGCCACAGATTCACCTCCATCAATGTGCTGTAACTGCCCCTCTCCAAGAACTTCCGTAATTTTATCTCCGTAATTCAAATTAGCCCTAAACTTAAAATTCTGTACCGGATGAGCTTGGGTGTTGATGTATTCAATTCCCAGTTTTCCTTCCAGTAGGACGAATGAAGATTTCGCGGATTGAAAAAAGATATCCAGAGAATCTATTCCTGTATGTAAAGAACTCAATGGCAACTGAGCAATTATTTCGGCAGTTTTATAATCAAGCCTAATTTCTAATTGTTTACTGTGGGCAAAAATAGTTGTCTCAGGAGTGCTTGCTATAATGGCTAGAGTTCCCTTTTTTGTTTGATATATTTCCTGAGCAATAACGTTTAGGCTTAGGCAAAAAACCAGTGCCGTCAATACCAGCTGTTTCATAACCCTATATTCTTCTTTTTATTCTTCGTGCAACTCAATTAGCAGTTTTGATCCATTCAACCACCTTCTCAGCCTCTTCATCGGTCAGGTTGGCTCTTACCCTCATATGTGTTACCATCACATCCCATTCAGTATCACTGAATGTTTCCGGGGTAGGAGCATTATGGCACCTCAGGCAGTTCTCTCCCCAAAGCTGGGCGCCTCCTTTAGAGGCAGAAATTTGGCTGGTGGAAGAGCAACTAGTAATAACTGTGCCCAAATAAAGAATCAGCGCGACCCCTAAAATCAATACCTGCCCATTTATAGTTTGTAATTTTTTCATGGTACTCGTTTTTAAGTGTTATAAACCTATGGCCCAATGCACAAAAATAGCATCTCCAAAACCTTCGTGATCTTGTTCACTTTCTTCTGCTCCTTGCCCGCCTCGGCGGTAGGTCAGCTTAAATACTGTGCGCCAATCCAGCCAATAGTTCAGGCCAATATCCAATTGATTTACATCTGAATGCCAAGGGGCGTTTTTAGGTGTTCTCATGTCCGAATACCTCACTGCCAGCTCTACATTTCGAAAGAAATTACTTGCCACAAATGAAGGCCGGATGGCGCCTTGCACAAAATACGCAGTGCTTTCATTATTAAAGGTAAACGTTTCTCCACCCGTTGGATCCTCGGGATCCGGATAATCCGCTTGATCTACATTAATAAAATTGGCTTGGGCCTTAATATCAATCACACTTTTTATGGCAGGGAAACCTTTTATATATGAGAGATCGAAAGCATAAAGATTTGATCCGATATTCTCATATTCCGAATCCTGGGCACCCACTTTGGAAAATTGTGCGGAAAATCCGAGTTCCAACGAGGAATCGGTAAATGGAAATATCCCAATTCTTCCTCCGATAGCCTTATTTTTATTATTGTCTTTGGTTCTACCGTACACCAGACTTCCAATATCCTCGCCATGCTCTTCTCCATCGTCTAATTGAGGGCCATTGACAAAATACACGGAATAATTATATTTGAGATTTCCCGCGTAAGCTGACCCCCGCAAATCAACTCCCAAATCGGAGCCGGGTGATATACCACCATGTCCGTAACCCAAAGGGAAATTGGGAAATTTATTGATCCAGGCGGGATGCAGGCGCGCGGTGAATATGCCAAAGGGGGTATAGAACATCCCTACCCTAATTGTGAGTGTCTTTGTTAGTATATATGAGATGTTGGCGTATTCCAACTCTATTTCAAATTCATTGTCTTCAAATTTAAATTGAACCTCGCTTTCAAATATCAAACGGTCACTTTGGCGATAAATAAAAAGAGGATTAAAGGAACCACCAACAAAGCTTAGATTATCATCATTATCGTCATATTCCAAACCAGCATGGGCATATCCCCGGAGCGAAAACTTGCTATTCCCTGGTTTCAAACTTTTGACCTCTTCCTTCAATTGGTTTATTTGGTCCGTTTGATCCTGATCCTGGGCGGAAATACCATTGAAACCAAAAGCCCATAACATAGAAATAGTTGCCAGTATTAAAATAGGTTTTTTCATCTTTGTCTATTTAAAATCTATTTGCTAAATGTCCTTATATAGTTGACCAGTTGCCATCTTTGCTCTTCTGTTAAACTGGCTTTGTATGTAGCCATGGGAGCCCTGCCTTCAGTGATCTTCCAGTAAATAGCTCCATCACTTTGACTTTGTACGGCTGCTTTGGTAAAATTGGTTGGACGCGGTTTGAGGCTCATACCGGCCATTCCGTCACCTTTCCCCTTGGTTCCGTGACAGATACCACACATATTGTTGTAAAGCACCTTCCCTTCGGTAATAACGGTGGTGTTTCCTTTCAGCGGATTTTCAATATTGTTTGCTTCCTGAGGTGCCTTCCAATCAGTGGGCTTCTGTCCAAAAACCGGTGCCGCCAGCGTGATAAACACAGAGAATAAAATTACTCTTCTTATACTTTCACTTTTAGTCTTCATTCTGATGCTATTTTACATTCAAAGATTAATATTTCTTTGTCAATAAAATACCCCCAAAGTCACATCACCGGTTGATTAATGTCAAAATATATGTTGATTAATGTCAGCATCTTTTATATGATGCAGATTACCTAGACGGCCTGATTGTATGCATTAAATTAAACCTATTCCGCCTCCAGGGGAACGACTTCAATAGATCTAATTTGCAATTTGCCGGTGCCTTCGGTCATAATACCTACAAATCCATCTTTCATGGAGTCTCCATGACCATGAGTCACATTTTTATCGCCGATATATCCTTTGAAATGGTCGCCTGCCGCTGACACTCTAAGCGTAAACCAATCTTCGTTGCTCACACTGAAGTCGCCTTCATCAAAAGTGATCTCCTTCCCATCAATAAATCTTCCCAAGGTCATTCTCTGACCATTTACTGCCACAAAACCGTAATTTTCAGTGTTCCGGGCATGATGGATCAGCTTTATGGTACCCTTAAAGTCAGAGCTGTTTAAGTTAACCGCAACACCCACATTTCCCAGGGTTTTATGGAAAACAAAGGCAGTGGGAGTACCATTGACTGTCAATTCCAATACATCTTCTCCTTGGCCATTGCTAACAACCTGAGGGCTAATATCTTCAATACTTCCAGCGATAAAATGAAAATCGGTATTTATTAATTCTTCCCCATTTCCGGAGGGTTTCCA
>QILJ01000415.1 GCA_003233295.1 Ignavibacteria bacterium
CAATATAAAAATAATGCAAAATACGAATTGAAAAATTTGAAGTAATTTTAAGATACATTATAATTAAAAAAAGCTCTCCTATATTTATGAAGGAGAGCTTTTTTTTTGCTACAATATACTGATCAAAACATTCAAACGAATATGAAGGGAATTTAGATCATCTCCGCTGCTTAATAGTGTGTTCATATTATAATGTGCCGAAAGATCAAGATCGATTATAGGAAGGAGTGTGAAATAAACTCCGGCTCCAAGTCCTAATCCGCTTTTGCTCAGAGATTCGCTGTATGTAACATCTCCGATTTTTGATTCACCTATTGAAGTTATCAAAAACTCAGCAGCTAGATAAGGTTTAAGTGGTCCAGGCAGTAAGGTCAACTCTGCTCCTAAACCAGTTGAGAAGAAACTGCTTTCATGTGTTATTCCGGCAACTTCTTTCGATAGCGGATTGCTGTAAAGATTTGCGGTGAAGTACAATGGAATCATCGGTAATCCTACAACAACCTTTCCGCCATAATGAAAGCCGCTATCAAATGTTGAAGTTGAACTTGTTATGGTTGTGTAACCACCACCGAGACCAACTTTAATTGTTTGTGCCTGTGCAGCAAAAACAAATAGAAAAAAGGAAAAAGTTATAACATATAGCATAAAACTTTTCATATTTCCTCCTGATATTATTTTATCAAATTTATTAATGTTAGATATTCAATATAAAAAATGTTAAGAACATAAAAAATATTAACTTATAAAAGTTACTGATTAATCTACTTTAAGTTTGTTCATCTTTTTATTATTTTTGAATAACTAAACATGTATTATGGACATCAATGTTATTTTATAGAGTTGCTTTTCGAAGATGTGAATTTTACCTCTTTAGATAATTAATAGATGTCAAATATTAATACTTTTTTAGTATTTTTGTTAGAATAATTGAGAAATTTTAAAAATTGATCAATAGTTTAAAAGTCTTAAACATTAATCATACAATAGGATTACTGTTAGACGTTTAATACATAGGATTTTATTAATCATTCTTTATATATGAAAAACTTCTTTCAAATTGGAATTATAATTCTTTTAAGTTTTAGTGCTGTTTATTCGCAGACCGATCTTGATCAAACCGAAGCTATGCAGTTTTATGATGATGAACAATATGCCATAGCTAGGAATATGTTTTTAGAGATCACGCAAAAAGACGACATCAACGACAACTTAATTGCAACATCAAAATTCTATGCTGCAAAGTGTCTGGTTCAATTGAACTTAATTGACGGTGCAATTGAAGAACTTGAATTCTTTATAAGAAAATATAAATTTTCTTCATATCGTCCGGAAGCCATTTATATGCTTGGGACTATTTATTTTGCAAAAGAGCAGTATTTCCAGGCAAGAGAGAAATTTATTCTTTTACTTGATGAATACCCCAATAATGAATTCAGTAGTATTTCATATTATTGGATTGGTCAATCCTTTGTGAATGAAAATAAATTTATCGAAGGTGAGGAGTTTTTACTCGAGGCGATTTCCAACGATAGGAATAGCGAGAAAGTTGATTATACGATCTACTCATTGGCTTACATTTACGAATTGAAAGGTGATTATAATTCTGCGGTAACTTATTATGACGAGTTGCTGGCTTATCATAGAGATAGTGAGTTAGCGCCGAGTGCCCAGCTTAGAATAGGTGCATGCTACTTTAATCTGAAACAGTATGATAGAGCTATTCTTGAACTGACTGATCCGCTTATCAATAAACTGCCTGAAGATCAGCAGGTTGAAGCCGGATATTTATTAGCAAATGCTTATTTTAGACTGCATGAATATGATGAAGCCGAAAAGGCATTCAAGGATGTTTTAAGCAGAACAATTTCAACTAATGTTGAACGGCAAAGTAAATTTGGAATTGCCTGGGTTAACTTCCAGCAGCAGAATTATGAAACTGCGTATGATCAATTTTCCAGTTTAATAAATAAAGAACAGCCCGATAGTATCACAATAAAATCGACTTTTTGGAGCGCTGAGTGTAAAAGATATCTCGGAGATATAAAAGCGGCTCAGAAGATATATGACGAATTCCTTAAGAATTATCCGAATGATGAAATGGCTGATGCCGTTAAGCTAAGTTTAAGTATAATTCAGTTCAATAATAGGGAAACGAAGATCTCCGAGCGGAATCTTCTCATCGCTTCACAAGCGAAGGATAAGATAATCAGAGGCAGAGCGCTGACTTTGCTGGGTGAAATAAGTCTCGAAGGGAAAAAATATTCCGATGCTGAAGGATATTTTGCCAAAACCGTAAAGATACCTTTCCTTCCTAAAAAAATGTCGAGTAGAGCAATACTCGGGTTAGGAATTTCACAATATTATCTCAAAAATTACGATGACGCTTTGATGAATCTGAATGATTTGAATGTTCGTGATCAAAGATTTGAATCGAGGAAAGTCAATTTTTATCTTGCTGAAACATACTTTGACAAAGGCAATTACGCTGCAGCTCAACGTCATTATTATAGGATTGAAGATAAAGGTGATGAGTTAGATAAATTAGCATTGTATGGATCCGCATACTCTTATTTTAACATGAAAGATTTTGCAAATGCCGCTTATTATTTCAGAGAATATCTTACAAAATATCCTAAAGACAAAAATGCAAAAGATGCACGGTTAAGATTAGCCGATAGTTATTTCGGGATGAAGAATTTTAAATTAGCCACAGCCGAGTATAGGAAAATTTTTAATTCCTATGGAGTTAACTATCGAAATGCATATACACTTTATCAGTTTGGGCAGTCACTTTTTAAATCGGATGAATCGGATGAAGCTATTCAGAGAATGCAGCAGCTTCAAGCGGAATATCCAAAATCGAAATATAGAGATGATGCGCAGTATTTAATTGGATGGATAAATTTCCAAAGGGGTGATTTTGAAACAGCGCTTACCGATTACAAAAATCTTTTAGTAATGTATCCCAAATCGCCTATAAGACCAATTGCTTACTACTCAATAGGGGATTCATACTACAATATGGGTCAATATGATTCTTCGATTGTTTACTATCTTAAAATTATAAACGAGTATCCCGAATCGCGGTTCGTTTACGATGCAATAAATGGAATCCAGTACAGTTATTTAGCTAAAGATGATCCGGAAAAAGCTGTAGCATTGATAAACGCATATATTGTAAAATATCCCCATGCATCCAACAGTGAAAAAATATTGATGAAGAAAGGGGAGATTTATTATAGTTACGGAAATTACCAGAAGGCGATTGAAGGCTATAATGAAATGCTGAACTTCTATCCAAAAAGTGATATGGTTCCAACAGCAATGTACTGGGTTGGCAAAAGCTACGAAATGATTGAAGATACGCTTAATGCTATAGAGTATTTTTCTGCAGTTGTTGAAAAACATTTACGATCGGAATATGGAATTGAAGCGGTTATTGAATTAGGGATGATCTATTCGGGTCAAAAGGATTTTGGGAAAGAAATTGAACTTTATAAAAGTGTACTTCCAAAGATATCTAATTCTGATCATGCACAGGAGATTTTTTACTTAAAAGGTATTGCTGAGCTTAACAGTGGTGATCAAGAAGCAGCGTATAATACATTTACCGAGATCATTAAATATTATGATAAAACATTATTCTCGGCTAAGGCAAAAATTGAACTGGGAAAAATGGAGCTTAATGCAGGTCGTTTTCCAAATGCTGAACTACTTTTTAGTGAAGTAGCTCAGAATAGAACAGATGATATCGGCGCCCAAGCTCAGTACTATTGGGGATATGTGCTGTTTGAAGAAGGGAAATATGAAGAGGCGATCTCTGCTCTTGTAAGGGTTAGAACAGTGTATGCATCATATGACGAGTGGTTTATTAAATCCTTGCTTAAACTTGGTGACTGCTATATTCAGATAAAGGATAAGAAAAATGCCCGTGAGATGTATCGTGCTGTTGCCAAAAGACATCCGAACGATGAATATGGTAAAGAAGCGAAAAGTAAGCTGGCTGAACTTTAAAATTATACCTAGTGACTTTTGCTAGAATGTTTAAACCCGATTTATTATACATTTCGTTAGAAATAAATGGCCT
>QILJ01000456.1 GCA_003233295.1 Ignavibacteria bacterium
TTTTGGACAAAGGCTATGTTTTCTCAAATTTTAGATTATTAAATAATTATTTTTAAGAATTTTAATTTTTACCGGACAACATTGATTTGTAATACTTAAAAGATAAGGTTTTATATGTGTAGTAAAAAATACTTTTCCAGTCGTATTTTTGCAAATTGTTGTAGAACAGATTACAAATCTGTTTTACAATAAAATTTAGTTCTGAATCGTTGCAATTCAGAAACACTAAGGAATATCAGAAGTAAATTAGCTATGTTTATTCCTTCTTTTTTATGTTTTAGCAGAGATATTAAATTTGAAATATGAAAAATAGCAAAAAAATAAAACTACGAATTGAACCTCTTGGCAAAGAGCTGCTTGTTAATAAAGGCACACCTCTCAAAGATATTATTTTTGAATATGGAGTCGAATTCCCTTGCGGTGGTGAAGGGACCTGTGGAGGATGTAAAGTAAAACTCCTTGCCGGTGACGTAAAAGATCCGGTAAAACATGAAGAGTTGAATTATAAACTGGGTCTGGAACCGGAATACAGACTAGCTTGCATTAGTGAGCTTGTTGAGAATATTACTCTAGAAATTCCTCAGTTTGAATCAATAATATTGGCAGATAATACACAGTTTGCTTTTATTCCGCGTGAAAATTATGGAATTGCGCTTGATATCGGAACAACAACTTTAGTCGCACAGTTAATTGACTTATCAACTGGACAAGTAATGGCGGTTCAAACGTCTCGAAATCCCCAGACACGTTATGGCTCCGATATTATGTCAAGAGTTCTGCATGGTTTAACGGAAGAAGGAAGTGCTGAACTGAAGAAGTTGATCAGAGATGAAACTCATCGGTTAGTTAAGTTGTTGCTGGATGGAAAAGATGTAACGCTTAAAAAGATCGTACTTGTAGGTAATTCAGTAATGCATCATTTGTTCTGCGGATTTAATGTCCAGCCATTATCGATGTACCCGTTTGAAACTACGAATAATGAATCGGCGGAATACACCTCAAAAGATCTTAGATGGGATCTGGCTGACGGTGTTAAAATAATTTTTGCTCGTCCTATAGCAAGTTTTATTGGAAGTGATATTTATGCCGGAATAATTGCTTCTGGTATGGATAAGAATCCGCACCTAACAGCATTGATTGATCTTGGAACAAACGGTGAAGTGGTTGTGGGTAATAATGAGAAAATGGTATGTGCATCAACAGCAGCCGGACCGGCATTTGAGGGGGCAAATATCCATATGGGAATGTCTGCAATGTCGGGTGCGATATCTTCTGTGAGCTTATCCAACTCGCAAATTGATTATCATGTTATAGGAAATCAAGAAGCGCTTGGTATTTGCGGAAGCGGGTTAATAGATGCTGTAGCAGTTTTTCTCCAGAATGGGGCGCTTGATTCCGGCGGTGCGCTGGCTAATCAAGATGAGAGATTGAAGATAGGTGAAAGAGTATATCTTACTCAAAAAGATGTGCGAGAATTCCAACTGGCTAAGGGAGCACTTTCTGCCGGACTCCAAATTCTGGTTAATAAACTCGGTAGAACTCTTTCGGATATTACTCGAGTTTATATTGCCGGTGGGTTTGGTAATTTTATAAATCTTGAAAACGTTGTGCGACTTGGAATGCTGGAGATAGATGAGTATAAAATTCAAAAACTTGGGAATAGTGCATTGATTGGTGCAAAAATGTTACTCTTTACTGATGACTACTCATTTGAAAATGTGTTAACTAAGATTGAACATATTTCGTTAGACGCAGACGAAAATTTTCAAGACATTTTTGTTGAAAAAATGTTCTTTACCGAATAGCGATATCAATCCCAAATCTTGATAAGGATTAATTAGTGTCAATTATCCAGAATCTAAAAATTAATTTTTTGCAATGATTTTATTACGAATATAAACGAAAATGTTTAGTTTAAGTTTGAATAAAGAGAGATAACAAATAACGGACAAAGAGTTATTTGCAAATTTAGGAGAGAGAACACCTCTAAGTCAGAAAGTTGCGATGAGAATAGAAGAGGCGATTCTTAATAAGGTAATTACAGCTGGGGATAAATTACCTTCGGAACGTGAACTATGCGAGCAGTTTGGTGTTTCAAGAACTTCAATTCGTGAGGCGATCAGAATTTTAACTACACAGGGAATTGTTGAAGTTGAAAAAGGGAAAGGAATATTTGTTAAAAATATTTCGTCTAAAAGTGTTGCTGATGGCATATTGAAATTCTATAAGCATAGATTAGATGGAGAGTATGCGTTGGATCTAGTTCATACTAGGCAGGCACTTGAACCGAGTATTGCTTACTTTGCCGCTTTGAATAGGAATCATACAATCTTTCTTAATAAACAGCACCAATCACTTGGTCCTTTGCTTGCAATAAATATTTCTTACCCTTGTAAGTAATTCTCACTACGACATCAGGATTAATGCTGATTCCCCATTTTGGTTCGGTAGCAGCTCTTTTTACGATTCTGAAATCATCTTGATAAAATTCGTCGTACTTTAAATCTGAGCTGGTTACTTCATTGTTATAAACAATATAAACATAATCAGCATCAACAGAAGATGGAAATTCTGTACTGTCACTAGTTTCAATATAAGTTATCACCAAATAATCCCTTTTCGGATTCGGATCTGTTGACGGCATCATATCAACCCACATATAGGTTGAAAGCTTAATAACTTTATTCTCAATGTACAACGATTCAGGAGCCGCTTTCAAAAATTCTACCGGTATATAAGGAGCCGTCTCTGTTATATCCTCACCGCACTGAACAAAGAGGGGAATTGTAAAGAGAACTAGAAAAATATATACAATTATTCGTTTCATAAAAATAATATATTATTTTCTGAAATTCTTAGCAAGTTTAATTAAAACTTCAAGAGTATATTCAACCTCTTCAATTGTATTATGTGGCGAAAATGAAAAACGGATTGTTCCGTTTGCATCTTCTTCCGATTTTCCCATTCCCAGAATTACATGGGACGGTTTTAGTGTGCCGGAGGTACAAGCCGAGCCTTGTGATGCAGCAATCCCGTTAATATCTAAGAACATCAACATTCCCTCAGCATCATTTTTGAAAAAATCACTTTTGAATGTAATGCTCAGAATATAAGGAGAAGTATGGTCACCGCCGTTTATTTCAACCGTATTCCCGAATTGTGTGATAAGGTTTTCAGAAAACATTTTTTTGATTCTAGCTACTTTTTGGTAATTGTCATCCATTTCTTTTCCGGCAATTTTTATTGCTTCTGCAAAGCCGACTATACCGGCTACATTCTCAGTCCCGGCTCTGCGGTTTCGTTCTTGACTTCCTCCAAACAGAAGCGGAGAAAGGGGAGTCCCGCTTTTTGCATACAGCAATCCAATTCCTTTCGGTCCGTGTATTTTGTGTGTCGATGCGGAAAGTGAATGAATACCCAGATCATTTACATCGATTTTTACTTTCCCTAATGCCTGCACCGCATCCGTGAAAAAGTAAATATCTTCCGGAGATAATTTTTGCGAAATGGTTTTTATGTCATTGATCGTTCCGGTCTCGTTATTAGTGAACATTACTGATACAAGAGAAGTTTTTTCTGCTAGTTTTGATCCAATCAAATTTTTGTCAATCGAGCTATCACTTTTTACTGGCAGAATTTCTACATCAAAACCGCTCTGCTGAAGGTCATGGTGTTTTTCCAATACTGCTTTATGTTCAACTGCTGTAGTTATTAAATGATTTTTTCCTGTCTCATTCAGATTGGTCTTTGCAATTCCGTTCAAAGCAAAATTGATCGATTCGGTTCCTCCGCTTGTAAAATATATCTCACCCGGATTAGCACCAATGAAATCTGCTGCAATCTCTCTTGCTTCCTCAATTGCTACTCTAGCTTTTTTACCTACAGAATGAAACGATGACGGATTTCCAAAGTTATCTTTGTAAAACGGCAGCATCTTTTCTAGAACTTTCGGATGAAGTTTTGTCGTCGCAGCATTATCAAAATATACTTTCATATCAATTATTCTTATCAATTAAATTTTTATTTTCCAGCATCCAGCATCCAGCATCCAGCATCCAGCATCCAGCATCC
>QILJ01000557.1 GCA_003233295.1 Ignavibacteria bacterium
ATTTCTGGTCTTGAATCAAAAACAGTTATATTTTTCGGATCAAGAATTGAATTTGCTGTTCGAACATGGTTGAATCCCCATCTACCAGCTCCAATTATTGCAACTTTAAACTTTTCCAAATTTTCCATAATACTTAATCCAAATGTGATTGAAATTATTTAATCTAATTTAAACTCTTCTCCCCAAGATGGTTTATTTGTTAAATCGGTTTGTTCTTCTTTATTAAATAAAAAGTTACCCATACTCAAATAATCCATCTCCGTTCTCATAAAGCATCTAAAGCCATCATCCGGTGTACAGACGATGGGTTCTCCCCTTACATTAAAACTTGTATTAATTAACACGCTATACCCAGTGTGATTTTTAAACTCATTGATCAGTTCCCAATATTTAGGATTTGAGTCCTTATTTACACTTTGAATACGAGCTGAAAAATCAATATGAGTAACTGCTGGAATATCAGATCGTAGATGATACAGCCTATCGTAAAGATCCATATCATGATATCCATATGGTAATTGCTTTAATCTCTTTTCTTGAACCGGAACAACGTTCAGCATATAAGGAGAAGGACGGTTTAAATCAAAATATTCCTTAATATCCTCTTCCAAAACACTTGGCGCAAAAGGTCTAAATCCTTCCCGATGTTTTATCTTCAAATTCATTTTTTTCTGCATCTCTGGATTTCTTGCGTCACCTAAGATACTTCTATTTCCCAAAGCTCTTGGTCCAAATTCCATTCTACCTTGGAACCAACCAACCACATTACCTTCAGCTATTTTTTCAGCAACAACTTTTGTTAGATCACTAAATTTATCAAAATATATTGACTTTGCATTGTATCTTCTGATAACACTTTTTATTTCTTTTTCTCCATATTCAGGTCCTAAATATGCACCTTTCATTGCATCATAATTTTTATATATTACCCTTTTCCCACCACTCCATAAATAATAACCTAAGTATGCAGCACCTAACGCTCCGCCGGCATCACCGGCTGCAGGCTGAATCCAAATATCTTTAAATAAACCTTTTTTAAGTAATTTACCGTTTGCTACACTATTTAAGGCTACACCGCCAGCCATTACTAAATATTCTGAATTGGTTAATTTCTTAGTGGTTTCTGCAAGTTTTATAACCATTTTTTCAGTCACTTGTTGAATAGCTAAAGCCATGTTCATATAAGGTTGAGAAATTTCGGATTCAGGATTTCTTGGTGGAATCCCAAATAGCTGAGTCCATTTTTTATTATTGGTCATTTTAAGCCCGGTAGCAAAATTGAAGTAATCCATATTCAACAAAATTGAACCGTCTTCGCGTAAATCTACAAGTGTATTAAAAATCTTCTTTTTGTATTCTTTTGTTTGCTCAGAATTCGGATTGCCATATGGAGCAAGTCCCATTAATTTATACTCACCACTATTAACCTTAAATCCAGTGTAATAAGTAAATGCAGAATATAATAAACCAATAGAATGAGGAAAATGTAGTTCCCTCAACATTTTTATCCCATTTCCTTCACCATACCCAATCGTAGTAGTTGCCCATTCTCCAACACCGTCAATGGTTAAAATAGCTGCTTCCTTAAAAGGAGAAGGATAAAATGCACTTGCTGCATGGGAAAGATGATGTTCAGGAAATAAAATAGGATGTTTTTTGTTTCCAAGTTTGGATAATTCATCTTTGAGCAATTTCTTCATGAATAATTTTTCTTTTATCCAAACCGGAATTGCTGAAAGAAAATTTTTTAAGCCTTTGGGTGCAAAGGCATGATAGGTTTCGAGTAATCTCTCAAACTTGATATAGGGTTTGTCGTAAAATGATATTGCGGTTAATTCATCAAACTCAACAGCAGCTTCTTTAAGTACAAATTCAACTGCATTAATTGGGAATGATGAGTCATGCTTTTTTCGGGTAAACCTTTCTTCATGAGCTGCTGAAACTATTTCGCCATCAATGATTAACGCAGCCGCACTGTCATGATAGTAAGCGGAAATACCCAAGATGATTGTTGCCATAAGTTATAATTTGTTTAAAAAAGTGTATAAATGAATGGGGCAATTGCTGATCCACTAGTTAAGACAATCAGTATCCCAAATAGAAGAAGAACTACAATTATTGGTAATAACCAAAACTTTTTCCGCACTTTTAGAAACGAATAAAGGTCTTTTAAAAATTCCATTTATTTACCAAGGCTTAATAAGGCTTTTCAATGTCAGAAGCAGAAAATTTATAATCTCTGACTTTCATCACACTAACATTAGATTTCTTAAAATCGTTTAACTGAAGAGAATCTTTTCCAAGTAATCTTCTAATCACACTAACAGGTACGACTAATAAAAAAAATACAATTGTTAGAATTATTTTAGAAACAATCACTCCCAATATATGAGATAACCCCAACCATACAATCGCGCTTGGATAGTAAAAGTTGGGGAAAATCATATTAATAATCAAAGCAATAACTGAAATAAAAACAAAAACGTTGTTTTCGGTCAGCATGGTGATAATGAGTAAAATCAAGACTATCGCCATACCTGTATCGGAGGACTGCTTTTTGGAAATTTTTGTAGAAAAATAATTTTTTAACATAATTACGCTTTAATTGCTTTACCGTTGTGGATGCCTTTGAATTTAAGAGCATTTCTGGTATCAACAAGTAATTTAGAGTTTTTATAGATCATTTCATAATCGTAATCATCATGATCTGTGCTAAGCAATACCAAATCATAATTCTTTAGGTTATCATGGGTAAGATCGATAGACTCCATATCAAATTCATATTTTCGAGTACTTGGTAATTTTGGAATGAACGGATCATTATAATCAACCATTCCACCGCGATCACGAAGAATTTCAATTAATTTCAATGCTGGGGATTCTCTCATATCATCGATATTCTTTTTGTACGCAACTCCTAAAACTAAAACTTTAGAACCGTTGAGAGATTTCTGATGAGAGTTTAATGCTTCTGATACTTTTTCTATAACATAATAAGGTTGATAAGTGTTTATTTCGCCTGCTAATTCAATGAACTTTGTATTTACTTCAAACTCTCTGGCTTTCCATGTCAGATAAAACGGATCAATCGGAATACAATGACCACCTAATCCAGGACCAGGATAAAATGCATTATACCCAAACGGTTTTGTTTTAGCTGCTTCAATAACTTCCCAAACATCAATATCCATTCTTTCAAAAACCATTTTAAGTTCGTTCACCAAAGCAATATTTATTGATCTATAAATATTCTCCAGCAGTTTTGTTGCTTCAGCAACTCTAGGAGAAGAAACAGGAACAGTTTTAACTATTACTTGATCGTAAAGGGCACAAGCTATTTCAACACAATCTTGAGTTATACCGCCAACAACTTTAGGTATAGTTGCAGTATTAAAATCCGGATTGTTTGGATCCTCACGCTCAGGTGAAAATGCTAAAAAGAAATCATTACCTACAGAATATTTTTCATATGTATTTCCATCATGTAAAGAAGGAGCATTTTCAAATAGCGGTAATAATATTTCTTCTGTCGTACCAGGATATGTTGTCGATTCAAGTGTAACTATTTGACCTGGTCTCAAATACTTTTGAATTCTATCAGCAGTACTTGTTATGTATTTCATATCAGGTTCCCTATGCTCATTCAGGGGAGTAGGAACACAGATAATTATCGCATCACAAGTTGGAAGTAATGAAAAATCAGGCGTCGCTCTTAATTTTGAATTATTAACCGCACTTTTAATCCGTTCTTCACTAATGTGTTTTATGTAACTCTTACCGTTATTGATATCATCAACCTTTTGTTGATCAAGATCAAATCCTAAAACTTCAATATCTTTTGAGGTAAATTCAAGTCCAAGCGGTAATCCAACATAACCAAGACCAATGATACCAACTTTTACGGTCTTGTCAGCAATTTTTTCGAGAAGATCTTTCTTATAGTTCATAACTTAATGCCCTATCTTATTATAGAATATTATTTAATCTTTTTAACAACTCTTTATAATACGTTCTACAGAACGCGCGGTAATTCGCCCACCTTGTCTTTTACCAATGGAAAGACTAACAA
>QILJ01000224.1 GCA_003233295.1 Ignavibacteria bacterium
TTGGATGATATGGATATTTAATAATTTTAGTTTTGTTCAGCTTTATTTGTTCGTTTGGGTGTAAATACTGATAAATTACCAGCATATAAACAAGTTAGCGTTCATGCGAAACAACAATAAAACCAATGAAACCCCAACGCACAAATAGCACATTTGCAAGCCCCAACGCACACGCTGAAGCTTCAGCTTGCAAAAGAGCTATTTTTCCCCACGCCCACAATCTTGTCAATATGGAAATTGAAAATATTCTAAATACTAAAATATCATATCAAGATCATTTTTGGACTGCTCTAAAAACTATTACAATTAGACAAGCCTTTAACGAGATTAAAGGAAATAGGCACTTAAAATACACGAAATACCTTAGAAATTTTTACTCAAAAGGAGACAAAGTAAACTATGGAATAAATAAACGGAAATTACCCGTTGTGACCTTTTGTGGTACATATGAAAAAGAAAGAACAAAAGAGTTTATCAAAGAATATAATTCTTTGGTTGTTCTTGATATAGACAAGCTGGGAAATGATGAACTAATAAGAGTCAAAGGAATTTTATCGGTTAATAATTATGTGTTTTCTTTTTGGGAGTCTCCTTCAAAAGACGGAATCAAAGGGTTAATTCATTTAAATTATGAATTTGAGGTCGAAAAATATGGTTTTGATACTTCACATAAAATTGCTTTCAAGCAGCTAGTTGATTACTTCAAAGAAAACTATGAAATTGAATTAGATATAAGTGGTAGCGATATTACAAGACTTTGCTTTATCTCATGGGACGATAATCTAATTGTTAAAAAGAGTTTTAGTTCCTTTCCTGTAAAAGAAACAAGCAATGTAATTACTTCAAAGAAGAAAACGAGTTCCCCCGCAACAATGGAACTCAAAGTTACTAGCTCAAAAGATTTATTAAACAATCCATTTGGAAAGAACAGTCAATATCATAGAAAAATAATCAAGAACATAACTAGTTACCTTACAAAAGACTCATTGTCAATTACAAATTCATATGCAGATTGGCTCAGAGTTGCTTAAGCAATATCCAATTCGTTTACATTTGATATTGGGAAAAAACATTTTATCCCATTGTGCCAAATGGATAAGGATAAGTTTAATGAAATGGAGTGTAATAATTTACTTATAAACTGTTATCAAAATTCAAGAGGAGAAATAGGCTTTAATACAATAATACACCTAGCAACATTGCAAGGATATAAATATAAAAATACTAGCGTGGAGAGTACCTAAACGGCATGAGTCAATTTATTGACTCAGGGTCGTCCATGTCACTTGTTGGTCGAGGATGGTATCCCTCAATAGATTGAAAAGATACTAGACTTTTGTCAGAAGTATGGTTAACATATCGGGGACTCTCCACCTTTTTACAATGCAAATATTTGACAATTACATATCGAGAAATAAAATAATTCTTCAAATATGCAGAATCAGGGCAAGGTATGCTCAACAGAGAAGTAAAAAGCATTTAATTCATATACTTACAACCAACCCAAAATTTAATTATCACCTAAACTCAAAAACAAATCCTCAAAATATAAGCGATGAAGAAAAATTCCTTAGAAGCATTTTGCCTAGTCGAAGAAAATGGAAAACTTTAAATAAAAGTATTAGGTATAAAGAAAATGGGCAACGCATAAATTCAGTTGATTACAATAGAGATTCTTTAATGATCACTATCAAATACTATGAACGAAATCAGTCTGACGAACCATTCCTTTTAAGATTAAATGACTTTGTTAAAGATATTCAGGATTCAATAAATGATCCAACTTATAAAATTGCTTCACCGACAATTATTCCAAAAGCAAAAGGAGAACTTAAAGCTGATAAAAATAAGTGCAGACCAGTTTCATTATTCACATTAAAAGACAAAATAATAATTAGTCTGACAAATAGGTATTTAACTAAAATTTTCGATCCTTTCTTTTATCACGAATCATATGCATTTAGAGCAGTTCAAAAGACGGGGAACACAAAAGTCACATTGAGCCATCATGATGCAGTAAGCTCTATTCTTAGATATAAGAAAAAGTACAAAGGAAAAAAGCTATGGGTATCAGAATGCGATATCAGTAAATTTTATGATTCTGTACATCACACCGTTGTAAAAAAAAGTTTTAAAAAATTGATTAATCGTTTAAAAAGAGAATACGCTGAATTATATGATGTTAGAGCAGAAAGACTTTTCTATCGTTATTTGGAATCATATTCCTTCGTAAAAAATGTATTACCATACAACAAAAATCCTAGTAAGAAAAAAGAATTTTGGGAAAATAAGTACAGTTATATTCCTGGTGGCTTCTTTGGTTGGGTTGAAGATGGATTGATTGATTTAAAATATTTTAAAAATAGTAAAGGCATTAGTCACGCAAATATTGGTGTGCCACAAGGTGGAGCACTTTCAGGGTTAATAGCGAATATAGTACTGGACTATGCTGATAAGAAAGTTACCAGTTCAGGAGATAAGCGATTACATTATTTAAGATTTTGCGATGATATGGTAATCATTCATCCCTCGAAAAAGGCCTGTACTAACGCTTCGAGAATATATTTTAAAGCATTAAAAGATTTGCATTTAGTTCCTCACACTTTTACAAAAATTCAGAATGATTCAAGTGAATCAACTACTAGGTTTTGGAGTCCTGATATAAAGTCTAAAGACCCTTACAAATGGTCGACTCAAAGTGAAAAATCATTTCAATGGTTTGGTTTTGTCGGATATGAAATTCATTTCTCTGGTTCGTTAAGAGTAAGAAAAAGTTCACTTATTAAAGAAAAGAAAAAGCAAAAAGAAACTATTAATCAAATCATCAAAGCAGTTGATGAAGGCAAAAGGAAGAATGATAATACTATCTATGAATCAGCAGTAAATAGACTTATTGGAATGTCTGTTGGTCGAATAAAATTATCCAACTTTGACAAAATCGATAATGAAATGTGTTGGGTTAATGGATTTAAAATGCTCGTAGACAACAAATACTTAAGAGCTCAATTAAAGGATTTGGACAGATATAGAGCCAAACAATTATCAACTTTGCTAAAAACTATTGATGGTATAGAACTAACAAAGAGAATTAGATCCAAGAGAAAAATCAAAGAAAAAGAATTTGTAAAAATAAAAGGTATATCTGAAGAAGAGTCTTTAGAGATTCGAAGCCAATTAGTAGCCAGTCAAATTTTAAATTCCAATTTTCAAATTAACGATGATATCGATCTTCACAACATGGAGATCAATATTGGTCTCTCTGATAAATTTTTAGCTCATGAGCAGGATATTAGAACAATACTTAAATCTTCAATTGATAAAAGAGACTATATTTATTATGGAAAACCATTTAGCTATTACTATCAAATAATTGAAAGAAGAAAAATATAGCCAACGCATAAAGCCAAGCACATTGTCTGGTCGCACAAGCAAACACACAATCAAAACCAGTCAAAGAGCTTGTCTTGCCAACGCACGAACTGATAGAAATAAAGCACGAAGCGCTAACAATCGGTATGCAGGCAAGGCGGCTTTATTGTATGCTGACATTTCAGTATAAATTATTTAACTTTATTACTCTGGGGACAGATACGAAGGTGATATGACCGCCTCGCCTCATACCTAGACCCGTTATGGGCAAGCCCGATAGGTTATGACTACGCTTGACTACGTATAGTGGCTCGCATCACTCGGCGGAAAATCTTAGTGCCACCTGTAGGTCAAAATATATGTAGGATTGCCTTTCAAGACGAGATCCTCATTTCTAACCGCCTATTTCCAATTCGCAACATGACGCTCCGGATAGTAAATACAAAACGTTCCCGGCTTGAAGTAAGACCCGGATTCGTTCTTAGATTTCGCTTAGTTAGGTGGGCAGTCCATAACATACGCTATATTGCCAGGCCTTTGTTTTCAGCCCTCTTTTAAATATTTCGTACTTTTAATAATCGGCCCGTCATATAGCTCTGGCTGTTATCGGCACGCCCTATAGGTATTGCCACGCTTGGTTACGTTGCACGGTGTACTCAACTCGGCGGAAAATCCTGACGCCGCCGGTAGGTC
>QILJ01000139.1 GCA_003233295.1 Ignavibacteria bacterium
AACATTATTGTGAAAGAGATGTTTTAGAATGATGCAAAATATAAAATAAATAGACTAAATTAAATTTTAATTTTAGATAAAACTTTGAAATCTTTGTGCTATGAATTTCTTTTCAATTTTTCCATCAAAAAAAATGGGAAAAGTTCGCTATGTTGTTTTCATGTTTGACTTTTGACGATTCATTTACGATCTATTGCACTAGCTATTACAATTGAATCTACAATTATTCAAATCCTTTTAATAGTTTGCTTTAGAACTAATAATAACTTTATTGAATTCTTCAGGATTCAATAAAGTTTTAGAAATCTCTAGAACTTCATCCAAAGTAACAGCATTAATATTATTGATTGACTGCTGGACCAATCTTACTTTGTCAAAATATAATAGCGACTGCGCCATACGTATCATCCTGTTGCTCGTGCTTTCTAAATGCATCAGAAGTTGTCCCTTTAAGTATTCTTTAGCGCGGCTGAATTCCTTTTTATTAATACCTTTATAAATTACTTTATCAAATTCTTTATAAACCAAGTCGTTAGCTTTTTGCAAAGATCTTTCACCGGTTGAAAAGTAAACACCAAATGAGGATATATCCGAAAATGAATTGAGAAATGAATTGATTTGATATGTAATTCCGTTTTTCTCCCTAAGTGTATTGAATAATCGTGAACTGCTTCCCTCACCAAGAATGTGAGAAAGCAGATTTACTTTAATTCGGTCTTCATTATCATATCCAACTGCGCTTCTTCCTATTATCATATGCGCCTGCTGGATTTCTTTTTGAAGAATCAGATCATCAGATTTTTTAAGGTTTACTCTTGCTCTTTTTGCACTGCGCGTTTTTTTAGAATTAAATTCTTTGCTTTCTACAAGCCGGATAATTTCATCATGATTCACATCGCCAGAAGCAGAAATTATCATATTCTCAGTCGTGTAAAATCTTTCAATGTAATTTATAAAATCATTATGATCGAACGAGCGGATATTCTTCTCAGTCCCGATTATCGGATAGTGCAGACTATTACCTTCATATAAAATTGACTCAAATTTATCAAAGATCAATTCTTCCGGTGTGTCTTCAATATCATAGAGTTCGTCAACTATTACTCCCGCTTCCTTTTTGATCTCACTCTCCTTGAAAACAGAATTCTGAACCATATCGGAAAGCACATCGAACACCTTTGGAAGATGCTGCCCCAATCCTCTTCCATAATAGCAAGTATGCTCTTTAGAAGTAAAGGCATTTAGATACCCGCCGAGCGATTCAACTTCATCGGACAGCTTTTTTGAAGTTCTTCGTTGCGTTCCTTTAAAAAGCATGTGTTCCGTAAAATGACTGATCCCGTTGTTCTTGGAGCTTTCATTCCGCGAACCGGTATTGAACCAAAATCCTAACGAAAAAGAATTTACATGAGTAAGCTGCTCGGTTACAATCCTTATTCCGTTATCCAAAGTAGTTAATTTATAATTTTCGTGTATCATTTATCCATGAAAAATTGAGGTGCAAATATATTGAAAGACTTAATGGAATCAAACTGTGAGGAGGCTAGACAAATGATTCACCGCTAAGACGCGATGACGCAGAGAATAATATAACTAAAATCTTTTGTGAACTTTGCGCATGCTTTGCATTCTTTGCGGTTAAAAATATTTTGAAAGGAATGTCAGAATTAAGCTGCATTGGGAGCTTTAAAATTCATTGAAACGCCAAGAGATTTAAGTATTTTAAAAATTGTTTCGAAACGAGGTTTTGCCCCTGGAACTAGAGCTTTATAAAGACTTTCTCTACCAAGTCCCGATAGCTCAGCAATTTGTTTTATTCCTTTTGCTTTTGCAACATCGCTAATGGCTGCTATTAATAATGATAAGTCATCATCTTCAATTACTGCATTTAAGTATTCGGCTATCATTTCTTCACTATCAAGATAATCCGCTGCATCAAAACGTGTTATTTTATTTTTCATTGTTCTCCTCAATTCTTTTAATTATTACTCTTGCTTTTTCAATATCCTTTGTTTGAGAAGATTTATCTCCTCCTACTAACAAGAGAATTATTTGGGACTTTTTCTTTATAAAGTATATTCTATAACCAGGACCAAAAGTAAATCGTATTTCAAAAAGACCACCACGTAAGGATTTATGATCACCAAGATTGCCCAACTCAATCTTCCTTATTCTAGCCAAAATTCTTGCTTTAACTCGTAAATCTTTTAGCTTTCTAAACCATTTATCAAATTGCTCAGTCTTTTCAACGAAATACATATTACAATGTATCCAATTGGATACTTTTTGTCAAGTTTTAATTGGGAGTAAGTTTATCCCAATCTATGCATTAGAAAAGCATTAATGCATAGACGACTAACTCGCTCTAAGCGTTTATACATTTTACAATTTCACCTTTTAGGTATAAACGCTAAGACCGAGTATATCGGGGCAAGTCCTTGTTTTAACTATCCATTTCTTGTTTAGTTACTTTATATTTTAACTCTATTGCATAATTCCGGTTTATAAAAATTTTGGATACAAAACTATTGATGTGTTTGTCTAACCGCTGAGACGCAATGACACAGAGATTATTTTAAATTAAATTTCTTCGCGTCTTTGCGGTAAAAAAGTGCAGTTCTATTTCTCAAATTTCTCTTTGTATTGCTCAAAAAAATCTTCGATGTTTTTATACGCTTTTTCAAGTACATCATCCTGAGGAAGAAAAACAACCCGAAAATGTTTTGTGTCTGGCTTCTGACCAAAACCGCTTCCCGGTACTACTACTACTCCTGTTGCTTTTATCAATTCAGAAACAAAAAGACTATCCTCATTCCTTATATCAATCTTAGGAAAAGCATAGAATGATCCTTCAGGTTTTACACAGGAAATTCCAGGAACAGCATTCAGCATTTGAACGGTCATATCTCTGCGTCTTGTCAATTTTTCCAGTGCAATTGTCAAATGCGATTGATCGCCGTCCAATGCAACAGGTATTCCATACTGCTCGGGATGGTTAGCCGATAAACGAGCGCGCAGCATTTTATTAATGGCTTCGATATAATCTTCCAGAATTGCTTTCTGACCGCTTACAATTCCCCACCCGATTCTGAATCCGGGAACCATATAATTTTTGGACAAACCACCGAACGTAATAACTGAAGCATCCGGATTGATTGAGGCAATTGAAACTAGTTTGTTATCATCGAATAAAAGTTTATCGTAAATCTCATCAGCAAAAATCACAAGATCATTTTCCACTGCAAGATCAACGAGTTCTTTTAGAGTGTCGTAACTTGCAATTGAGCCGGTTGGATTATTCGGATTTATGATAATGATTGCTTTTGTTTTATCGTTTATTTTGGATTTAATGTCTTCAACATCCGGCTGCCATCCGTTTTCTTCATCCAGGTAATAAGGGTTTTCCATCATCTGCAGTTTGCTGGATATTGCTGTGTAAAGCGGATAACCGGGAGTCGGAGTTAACACATTCTCTCCTTCGTTAACAAGTGCAGTCAATGCAAGTTCAATGGCTTCGCTCGCGCCGGTAGTTACAAAAATATCTTGAATATTTTTAATCCCTTTTCTTTCGGCTTCACGCTCAATCGCATCAAGCGCAGGTTTAATACCCGACGATGGTGAGTATCCGTTTTTATTTTCGAGCATTGCTTTGTAAGTCGCTTCTATCATCTCACGCGGCGGAGCAAAATCGTAAAGATTCGGATCGCCAATGTTAAGATAAAGCATTTCTTTCCCGCTCTTAGCAACTTCATTTGCCAGCACTACTATATCTCTAACTGCATAAGTAATGTTCTCTGTTCTCACAGCCGGTTTGATTTTTACGTTAGCCATTTTAATCTCACATGTTTAATTTTTAATTAGTTGAAAATTACTTTTTTTGTATCTGATACGCAATAATCGTACTTAGAAAGAATTTTTAAAGTTCATCTTTCATATTCGTTTTGTAATTTGTTTATTATCTTTATTTGAATCTGAAACAACATCACATTTTATGGCACTTAGATCTGTTGAAATAACTATTCCCGCAGCCAAGAGCGAACTTGTACGGAAATTGTACGGAAATTAATCTCCGAAAAAGAACCGATAAGTACGTGGGAATCTGATGCGGATGACGGCAAGAAAGTAATCAAGATATTGATGAAATCCGAAAGGACAGAATCGATATTGGACGATCTTGAAAAACGCCTCTCAGTGATTGATGATTATCGAATTGTGCTATCGACCGTGGACGCTACTCTGCCAAGAGTTCCGATGGATGACGATGATGCAAAAGAATACCAAGAGCATGAAGAAAAAACTCCGCTGCGAGTAA
>QILJ01000270.1 GCA_003233295.1 Ignavibacteria bacterium
AAAGGATAAGTTTCCCTGGCTTTTAGATAAAGAAGGGGTAAGAGAGATAAATATAGAAAGGTTACAGATGCTCTTAGACGGGATAGATTTCTTTCATGAGCATAAGAGGCTTGAGTATAGAGAAATAAAGTAAATAATTATAAATACATGTATTGAATAAAATTACCTGTTTTAGATATAATAATAATTGAAATTGGAGCGGGGGACTAAGGTATTAGAAAAAGACACAAAAAGATTAACTCGCCTTGTAAATAGACTAAAAAAGAAGACACGCATATTAGAGAAAGATAAGAGAGAATTTGCAAGAAGAGCATTAAAATCTGAAGAGAAGGTAAAAGTACTTACAAAAAGAACTTTAGTTTTAGAGGATGAATTAAAACTTTTAAGGTACAAGTTGTTCGGCCGGAGCATTTGCAAGTGCAACTATCTACAGTCTTATTGAGACAGCGAAAGCTAATGGACTTGAACCTTATAAGTATTTAAAGTATCTATTTACAGAATTGCCTACTACTGAAGTTGAAGATTATAAAGAACTTATGCCTCAGTATCTCGATGCTAACAAATTATATAATTAAAAAGTCCTTCTTTTATTTTTCCAAAGATGTGGATATTTTGACGCTTACAGACAAACTTTTGAAGATAGTGTTTATGAGAAGATATGCTGGGAAATCCAAGAAAATGCCTGCTATTAACTTACACGAGGTATTGTCTCCAAAGCTCCCGAGCATAATAGCGGTCTCGACAAAGTCGGGATTTAGGTGAGCACTGAAAGGCACGGAATCTTTTATCCTGTGGTAGGGGACTTAGTATCACATCTGTTTACGAAGATGCTTATAGTATTCATAGCATGTGTATGGCTTGCTTTGTAAGCACACAAGTGTTCATAATTAGGATTAGAAAGATAAAGAAGGTTATTGTGAAGAAAACCCATAGATGTTTTGAATCGATGGCTCGCCCGACCGGTCTCAAAAAACACCAACCTAACAGCGCTAAAACCCATACTATAATGGCTGTGAGCATGAGAGCTGAGTTAATCGGCAGCACGTTAAATCGTTTCATAAACCAATCCTGTACTCACCTGTCTTTCTCAACTTGATCCTCAGTACACTCCAATCTGGCAAGTATTGTAGCTTCTGCTTCAACCCACCATTCTTTTCTATTTTTTATCTTTTTCCGTACTTTTCTCCACACTTTAAGGTGCACTTTCCACGGGGAAATAGTGTAGTAAAGGAATTGGGAAAATATCACTAGAATATAACCAAGGGGAATAGATACCGAAAAAGCAACTCCAAACGCGGCAAAAGTGTTATAGTATGTGGGTGGAGTCTTAAAAAATATCCAATACAATACTGCAAGCAAAAGGGCAAAATAAATTCCGGGTATTCCGTAGCGTTCAAACCAGTTTATTCTGCACTTCTGACAATGAACATTCCCCCTTCTGTTACGCACCTTTGCGGAAGACTATTCTCCATACATCTCTGTAATTAAATATCGAAGTTTTAGGGCTTCATCGGAAGACAGATTATCGATTTTTCTTCTTAGCCTTTGTTTGCTAATCGATCGAATTTGATCAACCGCTATCTCAGCCGGTTTTTTTTCGCACAATATTTGAATCCTGCTTCGCCATTTTGGATGAAGTTTTAATGTAAGAGGACAAACAACAACTGTTTCCAGGTATTTATTCATTTCATTTTGGCTGATGACAACAACAGGGCGAATCTTTTTTATTTCACCTCCAATCGTTGGATTTAGATCAGTGTAGTAGATTTCATACCTTTTTACATTCTTCATTGTTATTCAACACCATCTCCGGCAAGGTTATTCAGATCGGACCAATCTTCCTGCTCCCCAGCCATTTCACGGAAAGTTTCTTCCCATGTGAATTTGTTTTCGGGTATCTCTGCTTTAATCAAGATACCGTCTTTTTTCTCTTCAAGTTTCAATGTATCGTGCAGATGATATTTTTCAATTATCTTTTTTGGTAACCGTATTCCTTTCGAGTTCCCAATAGTAATTAATTTAGCCTGCATACCAACCTCCACAGAACATAGTATGTAATTATAGTAATTACATACTTCAATTCTGTCAAGGTTATTTGAGTATTGTTCCCTCACCGGCTGTTGGAGACCTGCAAGTTTTGAATTTAACGAATTTACCAAGAAATTTAATATTAAACTAGATTAATTCTTCGGGCTTTTTTATAATAACAAGATCTTGTAATTCTTCAAAATGATGATCCCTTGTTACTAAAAGTGCATCATTATCTTTGGCTAAAACTGCGTGAAGCACATCCCCAAATGGTATTTTCTTGGTTTTAGAAATTTTACCTGCTAAACTAATTTGTTTTCGATTAATTTCTATTTTAATAAGCAAACCATTTTCAACAATAGAAAATATTTCTATTATTGTTTTTTTATCATAGTCTTTTTTTAGTTCCTCTATCACAAATTCAGAATAGAGAATAACTGATTGATTTTCTATAAGTATTTTGATTAATTCAAATGCCCATTCACCTAATGGTCGAAATCTGTCGGTTCTATTTTCATAATAATCTCTCCAAATTAAAGTATCAAAGTAATATTTTTGTATACCTTAAACTAAGAAAAAATTCTTTATAAGATATTTGTAGAAAAAATCAGGAAATTTCTAGAAAAAGTACTTAATAAATCTTTTTATTACTGAATATGCACTACTACAGATGCAAGAGCACTTTCCAAAGAAGAATTAACTGTTTGTCTTGATTTATCTTCAAATGTATACGTTGTTTTAAGTTTCCCAGAAGTTACTCGTCTAACCTCATACCAATTATTACCTAAATCATCAGGGTTTTGAATTATTGTATCAGTTGGATCAAGAACTCCCCAAATTCCAGAGTCTACATGAATATGTTCTAAAGTATCTTCATCTTGGTCTACAGGATTTCCTACAACAACATTATCAGATAATTTTACTCTATATCTTAATGGAACTCCTTGTACTAAATATATATCTCCATCTGTTAAACTCCAATCAGAACCATTCCATTCATAAATCTCAACATCACTAGGATTATGATCTAATGAATTGACTGTGATTGTTCTCTCATCCATATAAAGGCCATTCTTAACCCAGATAAACTTGAAATCCTTCCCACCTGTGAAATCTAAATCTCTGAAATAAGAATCACCGGGAGTTATATTCTCAATCCAAGAACCACCCTCATATACAGCAATACCTGTTGCCTGAGTCTGAGCTTCAGTTCTAAACTCAACTTCCCAATCTGCATCCATATTATGATATATTTCAGCAAAAGGCGTCAGAGGAACTTCACTTCCTAAATCATCGTAAGGGACAACAGAAATTAAATTCTCAAGTACAGAAACAGCCATCACATCCTCTGAAGATAACTGCCCATTCTCATCTTTAACTCTGCCTTTAACATCAAAACTTCTATTTGAACCAGAAGAACTAAGATCAAAATCCAAGAAGTATAAATCTTCAATAGGACTATATTTTGCAATCGCAGTATCACCATTGCCAAAATCAAGCACCATATCATTATACAATTCTTCCCAAGCAGAAGACTGAGGATTCCAGACTTCTGTAGCAGCTATAGAACTATCCTCATCTGTCCAGGTAAAATATGTTTTAAATGAGTATCCATTCCAAAGAGTTTCGTCTGCATCTGTTGAACCGGATGAAGAATTATACTTAATATCAAATGCAGGAACAGGATCTAGTGTTCCAGCAATATCAATAGGATCACCTTCTACTTTAATACCATCAGATTCAAATCTGGCTTCGGGTGTGAAAGTTCCAGCAGTATTGAACACTCTATCTATAGATTTAGTTGTATCGCCAGGATTTACATCATATTGTTCTTCAGGTAATACACCTGCACCATCAGGATCGATAAAGATTTTATCAATAAACCCAGAAGTATAATCCACAGTTATAGTAATAGTATCTCCTTCATTTCCTGAAGTAGTACTTGAATAAACAAGATCAATTCTGTGTAAAGGAGAAGTTATTGCAACAGGAGTATCTGAACTAGTTACATGACCATCAGAATCAAGATATACAGTTGCAGTCTTTTCTCCAGGAGTAGTATAATAAGCTATAATTTTTGTCAATGTCGCATCAGGAAGAACATCACGAAATACAGGAGACATAGGTCATGATTCACCATCAGGATCAAATACAAGAGTATCAGCCTCTGCAATCAAATGCTCAATAGAATACTCAACAGGATCATTAACCAATGCAGATGTTACATCAGGAGTCATACTCAAAATTTCATGAGAGTCTGGTAAAGGTCCAGGTCCAAATTTACAAGCAGTAACAAAATAAATAACTCCAGCTATAACTATTGGAATTAAACCTTTTCTGAATCCTTTTCTTACTTTATCTTCCAATTCCGACATTATAGTATAAATATAGGCTTTAGTATTTTATTGATAGTAAAATTTATATCAAAGAATGATCTAAACGTCAAGGAAATTGCAGGAATTCGTGCCAGGAAAAGGAAAATAGATAAATGATATTGTTACCTGCCACCAAGTATAGCCACATATAAATAGCCCCGCCAATATTATTTGCAACTATCTGCCATAAGAATTGCCGAATAAAAAAG
>QILJ01000256.1 GCA_003233295.1 Ignavibacteria bacterium
AAAAAATGCTCAAATATAATGTTTTTATTTTATCACAAAAACATCATTTTTCTGATTTACATCAGGAATAAGATAATCACCGAGAATGATTTTCTTCAGTTTTCTATCAAGTGAATGTTTAAATATCGCATAATCACCATTTTTCCATCGAAATGCTGATGCCGTGAAATTCTCTTTTGTATCGTCATCATAAATAAGTGTATAAGCAATTCTTGTTGGAATATTCCCAACTTTTTTTATTGTTAGTGTAAGATTATTTCCATCTATCTCAACATCATTAATACCAAGATCAGGATAACCAAGTTCAAAAAACCAGGGTTTCCAAAACCAGGAAAGATCTTCACCGACAACATCATCAAAGGTGAAGAAGAAATCATACGGAATTGGATGTTTCTCATGCCAGCGGCTGATATACTCTCGCAGCGCCTTATAAAAAAGGTCGTCCCCAAGTAAGTTGCGAAGTTCTTCGTAAGCATTTGCAGGTCTATTATAAAAATTATTTCTTATCTCACCGCGTGTCATCATGTAGCTTGGCAGTATCATGGGCATATCTTTGTAGTTGCCCGCTTCACCAACATACGCAGCAACGCGATATGCTTGATAATCAAATGTAGAGTCATATTTTTCTACAACTCTGCGAGGGAAAAATGATGCCCATCCTTCATCCATCCAGGCGGCTCTTCGCTCATTTGTTCCCATATAAAAAGGAAAATAATTATGAGCAATTTCATGAAAGATCAAACCGACAGTACTGCCAATGCTTTTTGGCGCTCCATTATTCTGCATCATCGGGAATTCCATTCCGCCGCCGTGAGATTTATTGCAGAATGCTGTTGTGTGTGACCAAGGATAAGGATAACCTGGTGAAACTTGCGACATATACTTTATGGTCTCGCGTGCATAGAGGGCACCATTTTTATACTGTTCAATACTATCCGGATAAACAGCAGCAGTCAATACTCTTCTGCCTTTTTCAACTTCAATGCTTGAAGCATCCCAGTTATAATGATTACTTGCTGCCCAAGCAACGTCGGGAACTTTAGCTGCTTTAAACTTCCAAGTATTTTTACCATTCCCCTTTTTCAGAATGACTTTGTTATTTTTGTAATCTTCCAGAGTAATTATGTTAATTGTCTCGTCTGAGTTCTTAGCTTCTTCTATTTTATCAATAATATTTTTTTGGAAAAGATCATTGATATTTTGAAGATCACCAGTGCCCCAGACAACATAATCATCCGGTACAGTAATATTAACTTCATAATTGTTAAAATCATCGTAGAATTCAACTGTCCCGGAATATTGAATTTCATCCCATCCGAAAACGTCATCATAAACTGATACTTGCGGATACCAATAACCAATAAAATAGTCGCCGTTAAAGTTTCCCATACGTATTGGGATTTTGGAAATCTCAAATTTCCAATCAATTTCCAACTTTACTGAACTATTGGGCGCCAATTTATTCTGCAGTTTCACAGTCATATTAGTACCGAAAATTCTAACGTATTTTGAATTTACATCTATTAAGCTATCTTGAATTTTTAACTTGCTGATTTCCACACCCTTAGTTAATGCGGATTCAGGTATGTTCCGATCCCGTGATACACCCGCTTTGGTGATATTCTGATAGAGGCGGATGACTATTTCACTCAAAGAATCAGGACTTTCATTGTGAAAAATAATTTCTTCCGATCCAACAATTATATTGCTATCAGGTATAAGCTCTGCATCAATCTTATAATCGTTATGGTTGATCCAATATTTTTCAGATACAGTCCCATCATAAGAGCGTGTTCCTTTTTCATAAGCCTTTCTTACGTCCCGCGGAATGAAAAGACTTGGAGATTGTGAGAATATATTAGTGCTAAAAATCAGTATTAATGTAATTACAAAAACGTGTTTCATTTTTCTCTCAATAATTTAAAAAACAACTTTTCAAGATAAAATGAATTAGTTGTTTTTCAAAAATTATTTTAAATGACGGTTACGTAATACTTCACTAATCTCATCAAGTGAAATATTCTTTTCAGCAAGCAGAACGAGCAGATGGTAAAGCAGATCAGCAGTTTCCTCTTTCAATCTTTCCCGGTTATTGTCAATGGCGTCAATAACAACCTCTGTGGCTTCTTCGCCGACTTTCTGTGCAATCTTGTTTATCCCTTTTTGGAAAAGGGAAGCAGTATATGATTTTTCTGTCGGATTACTTTTTCTATCAGAAATTATATCTTCCAATTGATAAAGAAAATCATCATTAGATTTTATCACTTCATCAAAACATGTATCACTGCCTGTGTGGCAAGTCGGACCTTTAGGATCTGCTTTGATTAAAATTGTATCTTGGTCGCAATCTACAAGAATATTTTTTACTATTAAAAAATTTCCTGACGTTTCACCTTTTGCCCAAAGGCGATTTTTAGAACGGCTGAAGAAAGTGGCTTTGCCAAGTTTCTTCGTCTTTTCAAGTGCTTCCTCGTTCATATAGCCGAGCATTAATACAGTGTTTGTTTTGTAGTGCTGTACAATTACCGGAACAAGTCCGTTTCCTTTATTAAAATCTACATTCATAATCTCACCGGGATATTTTTATTATTTAAATATTTTTTTAGTTCTGGAATTTCAATTTCACCGAAGTGAAAAATACTTGCTGCAAGGGCTGCATCCGCTTTTCCATCGCGGAAAACATCAACAAAGTGTTCCATATTTCCTGCGCCACCAGAAGCCACAATCGGCACCGGAAGTAATTCAGAAAGTGTTCTTGTAATTTCGATTGCAAATCCGTTCTTAGTTCCGTCGTGGTCCATCGAGGTAAGTAAAATTTCACCTGCACCCCGATCAACAGCTTCCTTAGCCCATGGAATGAGTTCTTTCTCGGTTTCTGTTCTTCCCCCGCGTGTGAATACTTTTTGAGTTGTTCCTATCAACTTAGTATCAACAGAAAGCACAACACATTGACTGCCGAATCTTTTCGCCAACAGATCAATTAAATCGGGATTATAAACAGCCGAAGAATTAACAGTTATTTTATCAGCACCGGCATCCAGCAAACGGCTTACATTATCTTCGTCACTGATTCCGCCACCAACAGTAAAAGGAATATTAATATGACAGGCAATTCGTTTAACTAATTCTACCAATGTATCACGTTTTTCTACAGTTGCAGTAATATCGAGAAAGACGAGCTCGTCAGCACCTACTTCTGCATACTTCATTCCAAGTTCAACGGGATCGCCTGCATCGCGAAGATCAATAAAATTAATCCCTTTAACCGTTTTACCGCCCTTAATATCCAAGCATGGAATTATTCTTTTTGTTAACATAAAAATCTCTTTAGTTCATCCAATTTAATTCTTCCTTCGTAAATTGCTTTGCCAATAATGACGCCGTTAATTTTCATTTCATTTAGTTTATAAACATCGGCAATGTTTGAAACGCCACCGCTTGCAATAAGAGAAATGCCAGGAACTTTCTCTTTAATGGTTTTATACAATTCAAATGCCGGTCCGGTTAAAACCCCATCTTTTGATATATCTGTGACGATGGTTTCTCTAAAACCCGATGTATAATAATCTTCAATAAAATCAATAAGTCTAAGTTCTGTTTTATCTGTCCATGCGTTAATTGAGATCATTCCGTTCATTGTATCAGCGCCCAGAATGATTTTTTCATTCCCGTATTTGTTTAACCAATCAATAACAGTTCCTTTATTTTTAACTGCAATACTGCCGGCAGTAATTTTTGACGCTCCGTTTTCAAAGGCAATTTGCAAATCCTTTTCCGAACGAATGCCGCCGCCGAAGTCAATAATTAAATCGGTTTCTTTCGAAATTGATTCAAGCACTTTCCAATTAATAATATGTTTAGATTTAGCGCCGTCAAGATCGACAAGGTGAAGATACTGAATTCCCATTGAATCAAATTCTTTTGCTACTTCAACGGGATTCTCATTATATACTTTTTTCTGTGCATAGTCGCCTTTTGTCAAACGGACGCATTTGCCGTCAATTATATCTATAGCTGGAATTATCCTTATCATATCAA
>QILJ01000365.1 GCA_003233295.1 Ignavibacteria bacterium
ATTGAGGGAAGTCGTCCCGTTCTGCTTGAAGTTCAGGCATTGGTCACACCATCAAATTTCGGCAATCCTCAGCGTGTTGCCACGGGCTTTGATTATAAACGTCTTTCAATTCTGTTGGCTGTCCTAGAAAAACGAGTGAAACTGCGATTATCATCGGCAAATGTTTTCGTTAATATGGCGGGCGGATTAAAGATATACGAACCAGCCGCCGATCTCGCGGTCTGCTGTGCGATTGCATCAAGTTTCAAAGACGTATCACCGAAAGAGGGATTTGTCGCAATTGGTGAAGTCGGTTTGGGCGGTGAAATTCGCAGCGTAAACCAGATCGACAAAAGAATTCAGGAATCCGAAAAACTTGGATTCACAAATATTCTGATTCCCAAATCAAATCATAAAACTGTAAAAGGCAAATATTCTGTCAATATTATTCCTGTCTCAAATATTTATGACGGACTGGTAGAGATATTAAAAAAATAGGGAATCCGAACTTAGATTCCCTTTTTATAAAATCAAACTGAACTTTTTAAAATTAAAGCAGCTTTTCAGCTTGTTCGGATATTTCATGCGAAACCAAAATTCTTCCGCATGATTCACAAGTGAAAATTCTTCTATTCTGTCTTACTTCTATTTGTCTTTGAGGCGGTACAACATTATGACATCCGCTGCATGCAGAACGTACAATTGTTACAATCGCTTTACCGTGAAGAGCTTTTCGGATTCTCATATAAACGTTATAATCCTGCTTTCTGACTTTGGCGGCAATCTGTTCGCGTTTGTCTTTCAGCTTAACTTCCTCAATTTCATTCTCTTTAATGATCTTCTTCAGTTCAACTTCGTTCTCTTTCAATAATTCATGCAACTCTTCAACCTTAGGAGTATAATCACCAATTTCTAACTTTAATTTTTCACTCTTCAGTTCCATCTCCATATTATCATTCTCTAACCTCTTGATCTCACTTTCCGAATGATCTATTTCTTTTGTCAGAGCATCATATTCTTTATTATTGCGAACTTGATACAATTGAGCCTTGAATTTTTTAAGATTTATCTTTAGTCTCTCGATTTCTTCTTCATTGATTTTTCTCTGTTCCATCGAAGATTTTCTTTCACCATCCCGTTCGTCAATCTGATCTTGGATTTCCTTGACCTTTGCATTCAGGCTATTTACCCTCAAAGGTAAATCGCCGCGAAGTTCTTCCAGTTCATCCAATTGATCATCAATTATCTGTAGGGCATACAATGTTGATAATCTGTTAACCATTTAGTTACTCCTTAGTTATTAAAAAATTTAACCGGGTTCGTTGACCCGCTATATTTAAAAACTTTAACGTTCGTATTTTTTACAAGATCACTTAATTTCTTTTTCACAATATTTAAGATCTGCACTTCCGTCTCATAGTGTCCTGCATCTATTAATAATATTTTATTCTCCGCATCTTGGAAAGTGTGATATTTAATATCTGCCGTGATGTAGGCATCCGCTCTCGAAGCAATTGCACTATTTACCAAATCCGAACCGCTGCCGCCGCAAACCGCAACTTTTCTGATTTTACTTGATGCACCCGGAGTATATCTAACGGCTTCAGCACCTAATTTTTGTTTTATGTGAATCAAAAACTGTTCTGTTTTCATCGGCGTTTCCAAGCTGCCGATGGCACCGTACCCATAATTTGAATTTTTATTATTCAACACGTAAATATCATATGCTGGTTCTTCATATGGATGAGCGGAAAGCATTGCACGTACAACCGAGTTTAATTTCCAAGAATGAACCAAAACTTCTAATCTTACTTCAACAACTGTTTCAAATTGATTTTTCTTCCCTATATGCGGATTTGTATTATCCGAACCTTCAAAAGTTCCTTCACCTATAAGCTGATAGCTACATTTTTTATATTCCCCTATTATCCCTCCGCCGGCATTAAAAATTGCCTCAGAAACTTCCGCAACATTTTCAAGAGGAACAAACACAACAAGTTTATTTTGATTACTTTCTTCATTAGTCAAAAATTGAATGTTTTTAAGCTGTAACTTTTTAGCCAATTCAAAACTGACCCCGTCTTTAGTAAAATCAAGATTAGTGTGGGCAGAATAGAGTGTTATGTTATTTTTAATAAGTTCTTGAATTACTGCTGCTTTTGGGTCATTTTGAAAATCTAATCGTTTTAGCGGGGTAAAAATGAAAGGGTGGTGAGTGAAAATAAAATTACAATTCTTTTTGATTGCTTGGTTAAGTACTTTTTGGTTTAGTTCAAGGGCTACTAAGATGTTTTTAATCTTGATATCTCCCGCTCCAACTTGAAGACCGATGTTGTCGTCCTTCCAAGCGGCACCTGGCGGCGCCCATTCTTCAAGGTATTTTATTACTTCACTTCCATACATACTAAATAAAAAAAATGCACCCCTTTTTTGGGAGTGCATTTTAGTAATTTCCTATTGCTATTTTATCTAATCTTAAACGTTGTTTAAACTTTATTTTGTTTTTCAAAGTTCTCATAAATTCAGTACACTAAATTACGATTAATTCAGTTCTATTTCAAGATATCTTATATTTTTAAATGTCTTATATTTTTAAAATTATACCTCCGTAAAGCAATTTATTAATTTTATTACTATTCATTTCTTTTTTACTCCTCAATATTTAAAGTCGGCAATCTTCCCGGAGTCCAAGGAGCGCCGTGGATTTCAATTTCATCTTCTAATCCTTTTAGCTCAACCTCGCTTATTTGTTTTAACTTTTCCTGGATTGGAGGAAATTCTTCCATCAGAATATTAAAAGCTTTTCTTTGATTTCCGGTTATGCTGGAAGTTGACCGCCAATGTGTATAAAGCAGAACAGATAATCTGCTATTAATTGAAACTTTGGAAGGCGGAATTTCTTCTGCACTTGCCTTCGGTTTCTGTCCATTAAATTGGAAAAGTATATCATCAACTTGATTTCCTAGATCATTTGCATATGTCGATAATTCCGGCGGTGCGGAAGGAGTCTGATAAATTGCCTGTTTTACAAATTGAATTCTCTTTGCCAATTCCTCGGCATATTTCTGCGTTCCCTGTATAACTCTTGAAAGCTGTAAAGTTTTCTGTTCGAATTGTGCCAGTTCTTTTCTGTTTTTAGCCGGAAGTGTTGTATTGTTCAGAACTTTAACGTCAAATCCAATTGGTTTAACCAACTCTTTGATCTCGTCATTATAGTACAATGACAACGATACGAAATATTTTCCCGGGACGACAGGAAATCCGCTTTTACTTTTCATTTCCGGGTTGAACTTATTATCCTTTAACGAAACCGGGGCAGTTCCTTGATCTTTAAGATCCCAGGTTACTCGTTGGATCCCTTTCGATGCCGGTTTAATGATCTTGCGAATAAAATTTCCCGATTCGTCAGTGATCGTAAAGATCAGATGAGGTTTTATTTCTCTTTTTTCAATAGTGAGTTCTTCATACGAAGGTTGAGGAATTATTTCTCCCTTTTCAAAAAGTTTTTTCTCCTTTTCTTTTCTTATCTCTCTTTTTGTTTTCGGAACTTCTTTTAAATAATATGTAATTGCTGCCCCAAACTCCGGATTCGGTGCGGTGAAGTATGTAGAACCTTGCCCGTATCTTCCTCTTTCCTTGATATACATCAATGACTTCTTAACTGGAAAAATGAATGCATCTTTCTCGAAAAGTGAATCATTCGCAAACCTGAGCGGTGAATAATCATCAATGATGTAAAATCCCCTCCCGAATGTGGCTAATGCAATATCACTTTCTCGCTTCTGAAGAGCAATATCCCTAACAGCAGTTGTCGGGATGCCCTCTTTAAGCTGGATCCATTTTTCTCCGCCGTTAGGTGAAAAGAAAAATCCAAATTCTGTTCCCACAAAAAGCAAATCGGGATCGATAAAATCCTGCTCAATAGTATGAACCGTTCCACTATCGGGCAGATCACCGGCAATTGATTTCCACGATTTCCCTTTATCCGTACTCATCAGAAGATAAGGTTTGAAATC
>QILJ01000152.1 GCA_003233295.1 Ignavibacteria bacterium
ATTCTAAGCAGGTGCTTTTTCAACACGTGTTTCCAGAGATGCTCCTCGAGAAAGTGATCCGGAACGGTGACAACAACAAATAGTGCAAAGAGAGTGACTATCAAGAGAGTGATCTTAATCCAATTCCATTCATATGGTTCGGTGTAACCGCTCAGAAAGAGTAATAAAAATATTGATAAGATACCTATCAACAATGCCCTTGGGAAACTCATTGCCTTTAACTGCTTTGTGATATCTTTTGGGGAAAAGGATGGGAGTATTTCGTTTTCGTGGACTTCAAAACCATGTAGCTCTAATTTAACAGTAAAATTAAGCTTCTTAAATATAACATCTGTAAAATACCCGACAACTAAACCGATAACTGCAATTATAAGTGTTAATATTGCAGCATCGAATGGAAAAAGAGAAAACATTACATAGGCTTCGTCTCCGCTGGTGGCTATCATTGTTCCAACGAGTGCGCCGAAACTAACAATACCATGTGAATATAAAGAGACAACTGTAAAAGCTCCAAGACAACCGGGAACTGCTCCTAATAATACACCTAAAAGATATTGTCCGAACTTACTCCGGCTAAGTTTTTCCTGCCAGTCACCGTGGGTAATAACATTAACATACTCTATTAAAAGCATCATCGAAAAAACGAAACTGGTAATAACAAGCGCATGCCCAAGTATGTCGATTATATCTTTTAACACTTTATGTACTCCGTTCTTTTTCTAAAGACAGAAAAAAATTCAATCAAAATTTACATTATAAATCCGATATTTCCTTATTCAAAATCAAATCTTTATGCTAGCAAATTATTTAAATGAATATTAAAACAAAATAAGATATCTTGTCATACTTGAATTTTAAATTTGTAATCACTTAATTGAATCATGCTTGAAAAAGAACAATTACCACATATCCTAAATTTGGTTGATGATGATGCCGAAGAGGTGAGGAATCATGTCTTCAAGGACCTTACCGATTACGGACTTGACCTTGAGGAAGACCTTTTTGAATTTGCGGAAGTGATTGATAGGAAGAACCTTGCTATAATTGATCCGATAATCAAGAACAACCGGAGGAAATGGCTGAGGAAAAGTTGGTATAAATGGTTTGGTGTTAGAGATTATTATGAAAAGATAGAAACCGCAATGAATTTGATCTCGAAGTTCCAGCTTGGATATTTTCAGCAGGTGTCCTTATCCAAAAAGTTAGATCAAATTTCGGAAGATTTTAAAAACCGTTATCCATATGGGAACGAACTTGACCTTGCAAATTATCTTTTTCAAGTCTTGGATTTAAGAGGAGATAAACGGGATTATTACTCTCCGCTGAACAGTAATTTATATTACACACTCGAAGAGGGAAAAGGTCTGCCGCTTACATTAACATTAATATTTATTTTAATCGGGGAGAGATTGGGATTCGATGTTGTTGGCTGTAACTTCCCCGGACATTTTATGGCAAAGATAAATATAGATGATGAACTGCTGCTGATAGATTGTTTTAACGGCGGGAGAATAATTTTTGAATCAGAACTTAAAGCTCTAACAAATGATTCCTACGAATCGATCATGAAAATAGTTCACTCAGAGAGCAATGCAGAAACAATCATAAAACGTGTTCTAAAAAACCTTGTAAATGCTTACCGCGAAAAAGATGACACTCCCAATCTGCATGTGATCTCTGAACTGCTAAAAACTACAAAGTGGAAGTAAAATTCCTTTGAACTAATTAAGAAAGAAAAAAATCATGTTAAATATAAATTGGAAAATAACTTTAGTTATTTTTTTATCGTTTTTTATTACGTGCAGTGATTCGCCGAAAACAGCATTGAAAGGAACAGAGATGAACAATGGCAAAAAACCAAATAGATTAATAAATGAGAAAAGTCCTTACTTGCTTCAGCATGCTTATAATCCTGTTGATTGGTATCCATGGGGAGAGGAAGCGTTTGCAAAAGCACGTGAAGAAGATAAACCGATTTTTCTATCGATAGGATATTCCACTTGTCACTGGTGCCATGTAATGGAACATGAGTCATTCGAAGATTCAACTGTGGCGGCAATGATGAATGAAGTTTTTATATCGATAAAAGTTGATAGGGAAGAGCGTCCTGATATTGATAATATTTATATGACTGTCTGTCAAATGCTTACGGGAAGCGGCGGCTGGCCCCTTACAATAATTATGACGCCTGATAAAAAACCGTTTTTTGCCGGAACATATTTTCCCAAGGAAGCAAGATTCGGAAGGATTGGGATGATTGAACTTATAAACAGAATTGATGATGCGTGGAAAAACGATAGAGCAAAGATCAATGAATCGGCAGAGAATATCACTTCGGCAATTGCTAATACAAGTGAAACCAAAGGGGATAAGGAAATAAGGAAATCAGCAAAGAGGTTTTGACTTCTGCTTTCAATCAGTTGAACAGCAGATACGATAAGCAGTTCGGCGGGTTTGGTACATCACCAAAATTTCCTTCGCCGCATAATTTAACTTTCCTTCTTCGCTACTGGAAAAGAAGCGGTAATAATGATGCTCTTGAAATGGTTGAGAACACACTTACCCATATGTATAACGGCGGTATGTATGATCACGTTGGTTTCGGATTTCATCGATACTCCACCGACCGCGAATGGCTTGTCCCTCATTTTGAAAAAATGCTTTACGATCAAGCACTTTTATTAAATGCTTATGTCGAGACCTTTCAAGCTACTGGAAAAGAAAAATATTCTAAAATTGCCGAAGAGGTAATTACTTATGTTCTTAGAGATATGACTTCCCCCGAGGGAGGATTCTATTCTGCTGAAGATGCTGACAGCGAAGGAGAAGAAGGGAAATTCTATTTGTGGACTGTTGATGAAGTCAAGGAAGTGCTGGATGAAAAATCAGCAGAATTATTTATTGAAGCTTATAATCTTAAAAGTGCCGGCAACTTCCATGATGAAGCAGCAAAGAGCAGCAGCGGGAAGGATATTCCTCATATCGAGAATAATATTGATATCATTGCTCAAAGACATAATTTATCATCGGAAGAATTGCAGAATAAATTATTTAAGATAAGAGCAAAATTATTTGATGCAAGAGAGAAAAGAATTCATCCGCATAAAGATGATAAGATATTGACCGATTGGAATGGGCTGATGATAGCCGGTCTGGCAAAAGCCGGAAGGGTATTGAAAAATAAGGAGTATACGGATTCTGCTATCAAAGCAATGGATTTTGTCCTGAACAAACTCAGAAATGATAACGGCAGATTGATACACCGTTTCCGTGATGGCGAAGCAAGTTTAACGGCAAGTGTTGATGATTATGCTTTTATTATTTGGGGATTGCTCGAACTGTACGAAACCACTTTTGATGTGAAATATCTGAGAACGGCGCTGGAACTCCAAGGGATACAGATCAAGCATTTTTGGGATGATAAAAATTATGGTTTCTTTTTTACTCCGGATGACGGAGAAGAACTGCTGACAAGGACAAAAGAAATTTATGACGGTGCAATACCTTCTGGGAATTCTGTTGCATTTATGAATTTATTAAAATTATCCCGCTTGACTTCCGAAACAAAATATGAAGAATACGCATCGAAGATGAGCAGAGCATTTTCAAAACAAGTAACAGATGCTCCAAGCGGGTCAACTATGATGCTTCAAGCTGTTGATTTTGCAGTAGGACCATCTTATGAGGTTCTGATAACTGATGATAACGAAACAGAAAAGGAAATCATGCTTGATTCACTGAACAGTTTATTTGTCCCGAATAAAGTTGTATTGCTCAAGAATAAAAGTAATGAAACAGAATTAGGAAATGCTGCGTCATTCACAAAGGATTATGCTATATTGGAAAATCAAGTGCTGGCTTATGTCTGCCAGAATTTCGTATGTAGTCTTCCGACGAATGATCCCGCTGAGTTGAGGGAGTTGCTGAATAAAAAAAAAGTAAGTGATTGAATATTTACTTATGATGCAATGTTTTAAAATGTTGTTTTTACTTGAACTACTCCGTCTACGTAAAAAACACTACGCCGGACAGGTGCGTAGTTCATTAGCTCTTTTGGTTGCTTGTCTATGGATTGCTCTGTAAGAGTCCTACGGGTATCCATAGCTATCTGAACTTGTCTGTGAGACTCCAACGGAGAAGTGCTCCGCACTTCTCTTCTTAATAATAATAAGTTGAAACAATGACTGCAAAGCAGTCCAAGTCATAATAACTCCGTACGAAGTGCGGAGGTGAGGAAAGCAAAGTATCTAAACAACTGCAGCGCAGTTGAAGTAAGAATTTTCAAAATAAATATTTTTCATCAAACTCAATATTGAACTCTTTCAGAATAGTTTTATACTCATCTTCAAAACTAAACTTCTTATGATGCTCCTTTTGATTAACTATGTACTTCACCAATTTATCTTTAGCATCAATTGAGTATGTAAAAGCACCATATCCAATTTGCCAGCCATTGAACTTTGGAAAAATATTTTCTTCCTTTATTATTTTAGAAGTGGATACTTTTATATCTTTGATCAAATCAGCAAGTGCAATCGTGGGATGTAAATGTGTAAGAATGTGAATATGATCCTCAATTCCATTAATTCTATAAAGATGGCATTTACTGTTTTTTAATATTCCCCAGATATAATTATATAATACAGAGCGCATTTCTTCAACTAGTGATTTTTCTCTCTCTTTTGTCGAAAAAATAATTTGATATAAAATTTGTGTATACGTTGACATGTTTTTCTCCCTCAAATATTTATTTACAAATTAATAAAAACGATTGGAAATTACTTGAACTACTTCGTAGTTCTTATGTGTTTTTTGTTGTTATTTGCCTATGGATTGCATCCATAGCTATTATGATTTGAAGTACTTCGTACTTCAGTACAATAAAACACAATTACCATGATATCAAAATATAAAACTTATATTTCTACTTAGGTGCTTTTCTATTTCACAATCACAAATCCATTATATATTTCATTAATTGTTCGAATTAGAAACGGGTAATACTTAAGTACAAGAGGACTGCAACGCAGTCCAAGTTATAATAACTCCGCACTTAAGTTGCGGAGGTAAGGAAAATAATGCATTAAAACAACTGCAGCGCAGTTGAAGTAAACTTCCGCAACAACTATCAACTGAAGTGATTGAATATTAGTTATTCTGGATAATATTACATTTCCATGAATAGATGTATAATAGTATTATCAATTAATGGTATGGTATTTCTAATTTGAGTATTTTTGATAGTTAAAAATTTTGTAGTTATAAATAGTTTATTAAAATAAAAAGGAGAATTAAAATGCCAGTAGTCTCACATGAAAAGTATTGTGAAATGCTAGATAATGCAAAGAAAAATAAATTTGCTTATCCGGCGATCAATGTAACTTCTGAAGTTACAGCAAACGCTGTTTTAGAAGCGCTTGCGGAAACAAAGTCAGATGGTATTATCCAGGTTAGTACAGGCGGCGGCGAGTTTGCATCGGGATTAGCTGTTAAGGATGCTGCGCTTGGAGCGATCTCAATTGCTCAACATGTTCATCTGGTAGCCGATAGATATGATATTAATGTCGCGCTTCATACCGATCACTGCCAGGCAAATAAGGTTGAATCTTTCTTAAAGCCTTTGTTGGCAGCATCCCGCGAAAGAGTTGAAAAGGGGATGGGACCATTGTTCCAATCGCATATGTTTGATGGTTCGGCGATCCCGCTAAAAGAGAATATGGACATAGCCGTTGAACTTTTGAAGGAATGTAAAGAACTGGGAATAATTCTGGAAGTTGAAGCTGGAGTAGTAGGCGGAGAAGAAGACGGCGTCAGCAATGAAGACGCACCGGCTGAAAAATTATATACAACCCCGGAAGATATGATCTATGTTTATGAAAGATTGTCTGAAGTTGAAGGCGCACGCTATATGTTTGCCGCTACTTTCGGGAATGTTCATGGAGTTTATAAACCCGGTAATGTAAAATTGCGTCCAAAGATTTTAAAAGAAGGTCAGGAGGCAGTTGTTGCTAAATATGGCGAAGCTGCATCTTTCGATCTGGTTTTCCACGGCGGCAGCGGTTCAACACTTGAAGAAATAAGAGAAACACTTGATTATGGTGTTGTAAAAATGAACGTTGATACCGATACACAATTTGCTTTCACTCGTCCGATAGTAGACCATATGTTCAAGAACTATGATGGTGTTTTAAAAGTTGACGGTGAAGTTGGGAACAAAAAAATGTATGACCCGCGCGGATACTTGAAGAAAGGCGAAACAGCAATGAAAGAAAGAGTAATTAAAGCAAGATACAACTCTGGGTGTTTAATTAGTTTGTTTAATTTGGAAGCCCAGCTTTTTAAAAAAGTTGGGCTTCTTTTTTATATAGCATCCAAATTTTGAGGTTTCCACCACGGTGGATAAGTTCCTTTTTGCTCATAGACTAATAAAAAGCGAATCAGGAGATTCGCTTTACATATAAACAATGGAGGGAATATGAAAAAACTACTTATCTTAATTTTTATACTGACCGGTATAATCTCTGCTCAATCCAAAACTAAATACTCTCCATATTATCTTCATTCCAAAAGTATGTTTGAATCGTTGCCCAATACTCCGGATGAGATAATCTTTCTTGGCAACAGTATTACTGACGGATGTAACTGGACAGAACTGTTCTCAGATTTGCGGGTGAAGAACAGAGGTATCAGCGGTGATGTTACTGAAGGTATCTTAAACCGTTTGGATGAAGTTACTGAATCTAAGCCATCCAAAGTTTTTATAATGATCGGAATAAATGACCTTGCTCGCGGTATGTCGAAGAAAGAGATATTGGATAATTATGAGATCATTGTTGATAGAATAATTGAAGCAAGTCCAAAGACGGAAATATATATCGAAAGCATTTTGCCGGTAAATGAAAAATACGGAAGATTCAAGAATCATTATTCCAAAGCCGACAGCATTGTATCGCTGAATAATGATCTGGAAAATTTAGCCAAAGAAAAAGGGCAGACCTATGTTGACCTTTTTACTCCGTTTAGTAATAGTGAAGGAAAATTGAAAGATGAATTCACTGAAGACGGACTTCATATTAATGGAGATGGATACCAACTGTGGAAATCTTTAGTTGAGAGATATGTTTACGATTGAATGAGTTAAAAACTCAACTAACATAACCGGTTAGAACAAAACCTCCGAGGTTTTAGTTCTTGTTGAAGCATCCAAACCTCGGAGGTTTTCAAACTGAATTGCAAAAGTATTATTTATCAATTATAAAATACTTTGATCTATAGTTTTTTTAGATTTACAGTTAGCATCATCTTACTTATAAGCGAGAGATTATTGACAATTTATGAGGGTATTTAATGCGCATCAGTTTTTTTAGAATTCAGGCAGTATTTGTAATTATCTTAGTTGCTAATTTACAATTATTCTCTCAAGATCATTGGAATTCTTTCTTTTCGAATTCCAATAACCAAGTATCCGATTTCGTTTTAACACAATTTGATACTTCAATAGTTGATATTGACAAAAAGGCAAATGGAGATAATGATTTTATCCTCGATATTTTCTTTGGTATTGGTGCTGCGCCCATAAATGCTAGTTTTGGTATAGGTTACTTCATCACACCCCACGTAATTGGATATTCAAGAATTGCCGCACTTGTAACACCTAATTTTTATAATCTTAGTACAAATATTGGAGCAAAATTCATAAATGGTTCTGGCAATGGTGTTTTATATTCAGCAGAAATCGGAGCTCTTTTCGATGGGAACCATCATAAATACAACGGCATTTTATTAAAGGGTGCTTTGGGCTATATGTTTTTATTTAAGAAAAGCTATTTAAACATAAATATGCATTTAAACTTTTTAGCACCAAATGATAGGACTAACGAAATAGTTCCTGAACTAGAGCTTGTATTGGGAATATTAATTTAATAACATAAAGTTTATTTAAATTACAACATTTAAAGGTAGAATAAGAGAAACGGATTTATGTAAATGGCGAGGATTACTCCTCGCCATTTTACATTTATAATCTACGCATTATAAGTAGATGAAACAGTAGTTCCGCCTTTACCTGTCCAATTAGTATGGAAAAACTCGCCGCGAGGTTTATCAGTTCTTTCGTAAGCGTAAGTATGAGCACCGAAATAATCGCGCTGTGCCTGCAGTAGATTTGCCGGTAACCTATCGTTTCTATATCCGTCAAAGTAATTCAATGCGGTTGACATAGCTGGTGTCCAAATGCCGTTTGTTACAGCAGTAGAAACTACTTTTCTCCATGAATTTTGTGCATCCATTATTTTTTCCTTAAAGAAAGGATCTAAAAGCAGATTTGATAATTCCGAATTGTTATCGAATGCTTCTTTTATTTTTCCAAGAAAAGCTGAACGGATATAAGCGCAATACCGCCGTAATTCAGATCCCATCCATACTCTTTTGCGGCAAATTTCATTAAGACATAACCTTGTGCATAGGAAATCAATTTTGATGCATATAATGCATTTTTGAGGTCTTCTAAAAATGCTTTTTTATCTCCTTCAAATTTAGGAGACGGTCCGCTCAATTCCTTTGACGCTTCAACGCGTTCATCCTTCATCGCTGAGAGTGTACGTGCATAAACAGCTTCTCCAATAAGAGTAAGAGGAACGCCGACATCAAGTGAAGTGATAGCTGTCCATTTGCCTGTTCCTTTTTGTCCGGCAGTATCAAGTATCTTTTCAACAAGAGGGGAGCCGTCTTCATCTTTATAGGCAAGTATATCGCGGGTTATCTCAATTAAGTAACTGTCGAGTTCACCTTTATTCCATTCTGCAAATACTTCGTGCATTTCTTCATGATTCATTCCCAGCAAGTCTTTCATTATCTGATAAGCTTCTGTGATTAGTTGCATGTCGCCGTATTCAATTCCGTTATGTACCATTTTTACAAAATGTCCGGCGCCATTTTCGCCAACCCAATCACAGCAGGGAGTTCCGTCATCAACCTTAGCAGCAATTGATTGGAATATCGGTTTAACTTCTTCCCATGCAGCAGGAGAACCGCCCGGCATAATTGATGGACCTAGAAGCGCGCCTTCCTCACCGCCGGAAACTCCAG
>QILJ01000527.1 GCA_003233295.1 Ignavibacteria bacterium
AGGTGATTAGCCTGGATGACGGCCCACAAGGATATGCTGATTTCGATAAAGGCGCCGCTACCAAATATGTAATTGATCCACATGGGATGGTTAACTAACGGAACATGCAAGTAACTTTGCTGGCAGCTTAACTATTTGTCCAGTTTTTTGTTGCAAGTCCAGACAATAGCAAATAACAAATCCCAAAATGGATTAATTGTAACAATAAAAGTTCTTTCCTCAAGACCTTTAGTGGTAAAGAAGCTTAAAAACAACATACCCCCAACTTCTTATACGTGTTTAACTCCCTTGGTTGTTTATCCAAGATCAACTCTTCCAATTCCTCTTAACTAACCTCCTCCTTAATTTAGGATTCCTGGACAGACCATACAAATCACGTTGAGAATTAAATATTAGTTACATTTATGCAGCTATATTTTGAAATAAATAGCATTTGCGCTGTTTATTCACACGATTGTATTAAATAATGAAACTGTATAATAAATAAGGATAGTTGAGATGAATAAAGATTTAACCACATCAGATATTCACCGAAGAAATATACTTAATAATAAGTATGCTCTTAGGGAAATTGAGAAGGAAATAACTTTTCCGGGAGTTTTGTTTGAATCGACATTACGCTATACCAAGAGGCAAATAGCGCAGTTTTATGTTATTGATGAAAGAACTATTAACAGGTATTTAGAACAATATGAAGAAGAATTTGCTATTAATGGATACGAAGTGCTTAGTGGTGACAGACTTAAAGACTTTAAAGATGCATATGATCATTATGTTAGAGATAAAGGAGATGTTAAGGACATTGATGTCCCGAACATAGCAGAGGATGTCATTAATAGTGAAATTGGTAATATAGCAAAAGCACCTAAACTAGGAGTATTTGACTTTAGAACATTTCTTAATATTGGAATGCTATTAACAGAAAGCGAAAGAGCGATACAACTTAGAGCACTTATTCTTGATATAGTTATAGATACCCTGAATGCTAAAATAGGTGGTAGTACTAAATACATAAATCAAAGAGAGGATGAGTTTATACCTAGTGCAATAAGAGAATTTAATTATAGGCAGGCTTTTACAAACGCTCTTGATGAATCAATAATAGATAACAAATGGAAATATGCTCAATTCACTGATGCAGTATATAAAACCATTTTTCATGAAAATGCTAAGGACTATAAGCAGATACTCAAGCTAAAGGCAAAAGATTCAGCAAGAGAAACAATGTATTCTGAGGTACTTGATTTAATAGCAGCTTATGAAAATGGGTTTGCAGAATATCTAACAAGTAAATTTAAACTTCTTGGAAGGAAATTATCTATGCCAGAGGCTCATGCTCTCTTTACAAAATTTGAATCGGACAAACGAGCAGTTTTGCAACCACTATTAGAGAAAACAAGAACATTAATGGCTAGCAGAGATATGGTCTTTAGAGATGCGCTGCATGAAAAATTAAAAAACTACGTAACCCATCTCAATGCTGCTGAATTTGACAAGTTTCTGGGAGATCGAAGTATGGCTTTAGAAGAAAGACTAAAAGAAAACATTGATGTGTTCAAACGTCTGAAAGATAGATAACTTGGCGTTTTATTATTTCACATTAGAATATGCCATCAAAGAGCATAACTTTATTATCGATGAGTCTGGCGGTACCCATGGGGTAAATGACCTGGGATTATTAGAAAGTGTATTAGGACATATCCAAAATGACTCATACTATCCTGATTTTGAAGCCAAACTTACACACTTGGTGTATTCGGTTAACAAAAACCATGCTTTTAGTGATGGTAACAAAAGAAGCAGTATCGCTTTAGGTGCATATTTCCTTGAAATTAATGGTCTTACTTATTGTATAGATAAGTTCATTATCGAAATGGAAAATATATCAGTTCATGTAGCCGACAATCGAATTGATAAGGATTTACTTTTTGAGATAGTTTACTCAATTATAAATGAACATGCATTCAGTGAGGAACTTAAACTCAAAATTATTGAATCAATTTCTTGATAATCAGCCTTAGAGAATGACGAAAGCACAACAAACGATAAAGCACCTTCACTATGCTATTTGAAAGTCTACAAACCTGAAACATTGGTAGATATTAATAAAGATCAAGACATGGTATCTCCACTATTGAAAGTCGTACCACAGGTGATAATACTGTTATGTTTTCAAGACATAGTAAATGCCATTGGTAGTGAAAGTAACCTGAATTTGGGTTGTATGGTTGGATAATCACTGCCCCTTCACAACCGGGTAAAAGAAAACATCCTGCGAAGTCCTGTGCTGGGATAGCATTTGTACTGTATCCCGATTGTTCATTCATCAGCCAAATTCAGTGGGTTTCTTCTATAAAATTGATAAATTGATTTTAGTCAGCATACGGAATCCTCAGGGGACTAGTCATGAAAAATCATTCACTCTTCGTTGCCTTGCTAATGGGCATTTTTTCTTCTTTACAAGCTCAGAATTATCAGGAAAAAGCGGATGAATATTTAAATCGGCATCTAGAACTAAAAAGGTTCAATGGAGCAGTATTGGTCGCCGTAAATCAAAAAATACTTTTTAATAAGGGCTATGGAATGGCTGACTATGAGCATAGTATCCCCATCGACAGGACCACAAAGTTTTGTATCACAGGATTAACTGAACAGATTACAGCGTATATCGCCTTGCAGGTGATTGCACAACAAGAACTATCTCTCAATGATCCAATCAAAAACCTTTTGGGTGAAATTAAGGTTAGTAATGCCGAAACAATAACGTTGCATCATTTACTTTCCCACACTTCGGGTTTACCAGATTATCCCTTAATGCATCAACTTCCTAAAAACCAATTTTTCAGTAAGGAAGAACTTATTGGTTACTTTGAAAATATATCTTTAGAAAATGAATCGGGCACACATTCAGCCATAGCAAAACTTAATTACAACTTAATTGGCCTGATACTGGAGAATGTTACCGGTAAACCTTTTGAACAACTTCTGAAGGATTATGTAACTGAGCCACTTGGTATGGAAAACACCATGATGGATAAATCCTCCTCCATATTAAAAAACCGAGCCAAGGGATATCTTCGTAGAAGTTATGCCGTGGGTTGGGAAAATTCCCCTTTCCTTGATTCGTCAAATACCTTTGCATCTCGGGGAGTACTTTCAACCATTGAGGACCTCCTGAAATGGAATAGTTATATGATGGAGAATTATTTAACAAATACAACATTGCAAACTATGCTAAGATCTGAAGATGATTTTGGATATGGGCTTCAGGCAACAAGAGGTAAAACCGATACTATAAAGGAAATCAACAGTATTGGGGTATACACAAGTGGATTTAATTCTTTTTCAAGCATTGATGTTGAGGATAACTTGATCATAATTGTATTAGGCAACTGTAGGAATCCTAAGTCAAAGGACATTGCTAAGGGTCTATGTGCTATATTCACTAATAATAATTACGAACTTCCTTTGCCTAGAAAAGCTGTACAAATTGACCACGATTTGTTAAAAGAATTAGAGGGAGATTATAAAATCAACGATAACTTTACTGTCAAAATTCTTATTGAAGGAGATAAGGTTTTTGTTGAGGACGGTATGCACCCGAAAATTGAAGTTTTTCCTCAGTCGGAAAGACAGTTCTTTATGAAAGGTATTGACGCTGAAATAATATTTATCAGAGATAGCGAGGGTGAAGTAACTCAAATTGGATTGCGCAACGATGGATTTACAAATGTATATGCTAACAAAATAAGTCAATAAATACCAAGGGATAGACCCGAGCTACATCAGGTGGTGGCTGAATCTGTTTAATGTTACTTTAGTCAATTGTTTGACCAACCGGCACTGTATCGGGACGAGGTACAGGAAGAGAACCGAAGGAAAACAGCACATGTCCTCGGATTTCATCCTCGCCCTCGCGCTGTTTTAGTAGCCCCGGCAAGAATCGA